>CAYVWS010000044.1:14384-16042 GCA_964455535.1 uncultured Ignavibacteriales bacterium
GGCAAAGCGCCGACATCGCCGACATACCCGAAATCCGAACGTGAGCCGAGCGAATAGGTCGATGGATTGCCTGTAATCGCATACGACAAGTTTTCAAGTTCGGCCTTGGTTTGTTCGGTCTGCGCGGTTGAAATCGCTGTGCCCATCTTGCGAATCGCAACACCGGCAATGATTCCCATTACCAGAATGACAATGACCAATTCAACCAATGTGAAGCCGCGATTGTTCATGCTGTTTGGCTCATGGGCAACTGTTGTCGGTGGAAAAGCTGAAAACCGATCCGCCGGATAGCGTGACCGTAATGGGGACATTGTTCATGCTCGGGCTCGGTCCGCCGCCCGGATTATTTTTGGTACGGAAATCAGTCACAGAAACTTTGATCGATTGCCCGGCATTTACGGTTTGCGCCACTGAAAGTGTATAGGTGGTATTTGCAACACCACGCGGCGATCCGCCCTGATTGAAGACGGTCGTCCCGTTCCACACAATCGTGTTGTAGTAGGCGGTCGGGCTGGACCAGTTGATGGCAATCGTTGTAATGGTCGCGGGGGACCCGCTGGTGTTAGTCAGCCAGAAACTGACCGTATTGCAGTGCGTACCCGAGACTGTGTCGGAATTGGCGACTAAGGTGAGCGAACCGGTTCCGGTTACCGGCGCATACCACAAATCGTTGGCGAGGCGAAAGGTGGTGGCAACCGTCGAACCGGGCGTGACCGCAACGACTCTGGAAAGCGTGTCGTTGAGCGGTCGATATACGACCGTCATGCTCTGATTGCCAATCGGAATGGAATCGAACGAGAAATACCCGGCCGCGTCGACTGTCTTTGCGCGTGTCCGGAGAGCACCAGAACCGTCGGGCTGGACCAGTGTCACCGTGATCGAGTCTCTGTAGATCAACCCCGGCGGGGTACCGTCGATATCGACCACTGAGCCCGCCAGCGAATTTCGCAATAGCTCAGCGGTCGAATTGGCGAGCTGTCTGATGATGTTGCCGTCGCTGGTTGATGTGATCGTCAGTCCGCCCGCATAGGTGTACAAGTTGCCCCAGGCGTCGCGCTTGTAGTCATCGGTGAGAGAGGAGAATTTGTTGGCGACGTATGGCCCTTTCCATGTCGTATATCCGCCCGGATTGGAATAGAGAGCGTCGAGGTTGGCCGGGAGCGCGCCGACATCGCCGATATATCCAAAATCCGATCGCTCACCGTTGTTGGTTACACCCGGATTCCCCGCAATGGCACAGGAGAGAGTTTCAAGTTCCTGCTTTGTTTCTTCCACTTTCGCGCCTGAATAAACACTGAGCATTGACCTGAGAGCCACGGTCGCCAGAATTCCCGCGACGACAATGGCGATCGTCATTTCGATCAGGGTGAATCCGCGATGTAAATGGCGAGCGATCATCAGTACTTCACCACCACCCAGACCTGGGTGAGCTTACTGCACTTGCTGGCATTCTGACCGTCCATGCGCGCGCCCGCCTGGAGGTTGGTGATGTCACTCCAGGTCCACGCGGTGCCGGTGTTGGGATTGGAAACCCAGGTTTTACTGTAGTTTGCCCAACTGGTTGACATCGACTGCGACGCGCCGTTGTACTGCGTGCCGCCGACATAAACGGTGGGTTGAATGTCCCCCTGAGCGTGATCCCGAATAGCGCGGCAGTA
>CAYVWS010000045.1:0-15844 GCA_964455535.1 uncultured Ignavibacteriales bacterium
TACAGTGCGCATCCGCGCGTACATTGACACCGTGCTTTCGAATGCGGCTCAGGTTCTGATCGCTTCCGGCCCGCCGCAGCATATCGTGATCGGCTCCGAGAAGTGCAACGTGCCGTATTGGGCGACAGTCGCCGGCGAAAACGCCATCTCGGCGGTTGTGTCCGATCTCTATTTGAACCCGGTTCTTGACTCCACCGTGGTTTATTTCAGCTGCGACGAAGGCACCATGAAGGCCTATCAGGAGCGCACCAAGGATCACGAAGGCATCGCGACCACCAAGTGGTTCTCCGGCTCAGATGATCCGGCCGCTGACGGCATCGTTGTGATCTACGCCGAGACCGGCGGAGGCACGGTGGTTGACTCGTCGTTCTTCTTCAACACCTATGTTCCCGCGACCATCACGGCTACCGGCATGCCCGCCTCTATGACGGCAGACGGAACCTCCAAAGCGATCGTGACGGTGCGCGCGGTTGACTTGAATGGCAACCCAGTCATTGGCGGCATCAACTACAAAGCCGAAGCGAGTTATGTAAGCGTGACGGCCGGAACATTCCAGGACGGCTGTTTCTCGTCAAGCGACCGCTCGACGATTACATCGAAAGCTCTCGATGTGGACGCCTCTCGCAATCTCGGAACCGGCAATGATGACGGTATCGGCGGTTACGACGTCGTGACCTTCTACACCAATACCGCGGCGGGCTCGTATACGCTGGCTCTATTGACCGGCACTGCCTACGCGGGTAACAGCGCGATCAACGGTCCTACCAGCGCGGCTCAGGGCGAACAGATTTCGCTCAGCGCCAATATTAAGGATCGTTGGGGCAATCCGCTGGCCGATCATACGCTCGTTCTCACCGCGGCTTCGGGCACGGTAAACGGCGGTACGCAGGAGACCGACACTTATGGAGACGCCTATGGTTTCCGCTGGACTGCTCCGGGGGCGGCTGGCGACTACAACCTGACGCTCACCGATACTGATCCGCGCGGCGGAATTATCATGACACTCAAGGTTACAGTAAACTAAGAGTCTCTGTAGAATCTGTGACCGGGAGGACAACTCGTCCTCCCGGTTTTTTGTTGTCCGTCTCGCAGATTATTTCCCCTTTTGCATGTTCGCAAATTGGAGTATCGTTTCGCATGTCACATACCGTTGGCACGGCAGAAAACAGGGTGGAGACAGCATTGCCGAGTCTGTATGATCGCTTCCGGAGTTCCGTTACTACCAACGCCAATCGTGTCGCCCTCAAAGCCGAAGGCGGCGCTGGTAGATCGTACACCTACGCCGAAGTTGACCAACTTGTCCGGCGCGGGGCAGAAATCCTCGCGTCGTATAACGACACCGCGATCGGTCTCATCGGCGAAAACAAACCCGAGTGGCCGATTAGCTATTTGGCTATTCTCGCTGCCGGAAAAACTGTCGTTCCGATCGATCCGAATCTGAAACCGGCTGAAATCTCCAAAATCGTTCATCACGCCGGATTGGATACGATCATTACATCAAACAAAGCTGCCGCATCCTTGAGTGAATTGCCGAAGGCCATTCGTCTTTTGCATCTCGACAGTTCGTCTTCGAATTTCTGGATCACCGGATCACCGACCGGCGATGTTGGCGTTGTGCCGTCCGAAGTCGCGGTCATCATCTATACATCGGGCACGACCGGCGACCCGAAGGCCGTAGAGCTGACCCATCGCAACTTGCTGGCCAATATGGAAGGGATCGAGGACGCCCTGCGGTTCGATGCGCGCGACACGTTCTTGTCGGTTCTCCCGCTTCACCACACCTTTGAGGCATCCTGCGGCTTCCTGACCCCGCTCTTTTCCGGATCATGCATCGTATATGCGCGATCACTCAAATCGCGCGACATTCTCGAAGACATCGCCGCTAACAAAATCACGATCATGTGCGGCGTACCGCTTTTGTATGAGAAGATGTACCATTCGATTGGCCGCGAGCTGAATATCGTGCCGCTGGCAAAGCGGGCAATGTTCTGGGGACTTTTCGGAGTTTCGCGATTCTTGCGACTGCTCAGTTTCAAAGCCGGTGTCGCCCTGCTGAGTTCTTTTCGACAGAAAGCCGGGCTTGGGTCAATCAGGATGTTTGTTTCCGGCGGCGCGCCGCTTCCCAAGTCGGTCTCGCGCTTTTTTAATCTGGTAGGATTTGAATTCCTGCAGGGGTACGGCCTCACTGAGTGTTCGCCGGTGGTATCGGTCAATCGGCCCGACGACAACCGCTTTGGCTCGGTCGGTCCGCCGCTTAGTAACGTTGAGATCCGAATTGATCTTCCCGGCGCGGATGGTGTCGGCGAAATATGTGTTCGCGCCGAGAGCACCACTCGCGGATATCGCGCCAATCCGGAGGCGACTTCAGCGCTCATCCGCGATGGCTGGCTGTATACCGGTGATTTGGGTCGAATACATCGCGGCCATCTCTGGATCACGGGGAGAGCGAAAAATGTTATCATCTCCGCCGCCGGGAAAAACATTTACCCCGAAGAAATCGAAGAGAAATTGCTGGAGTCTGCTTACGTCCTCGAAGCCGTGGTCGTCGGAAGAAAGCAGGCCAACGGGGGAGAAGTCGTGTGGGCGGTTGTAGTACCTGATCTGGAACGGTTTGTTGTGGATTTCGGCGCAAGCCGGGAACATCCAGATGAGAAAACTCTGCGCGAGACACTCTCGCGTGAGATTGCCCAGGTCAATGCTCATTCGGCGGACTATAAGCGAATTGTTGGCTTTGATGTTTCACTTCAGGAGCTCGAAAAGACATCCACTAAGAAAATACGGCGGCAATTTTACGCCGCGACACAGATACAATCGACAAAGCAGAATCCATGAAAGTCAAATCTCTCGAACGGTTCGGTAACAAACTCAGATTCATCGATCAAACCGCTCTGCCGGCGCAGGTGGTTTCCAGGGAAACCGAGAACTACCGCGACGTTATCGTTGCGATCAAGCGTCTGGAAATTCGTGGCGCTCCGGCGATCGGCATTGCCGCAGCGTACGGCCTCGCGCTGGCCCTGAAGGAAGCCGGGCAGTATTCCTTCGAGAAATTCCAACAGTGGGCACAGGAGTTCAAGGACTCGCGTCCCACCGCTGTCAATCTCTTTTGGGCGGTGGATCGGGTTGTCGCGGTCGCCAAGGGACTCAACAACGCACCCTATCAGGTTGTGCTTGATACTATCTGGCGCGAGGCAGAAGAAATTCACGACGAAGACCGCCAAATGTGTGATCGCATCGGAACTCATGGCGCCGATCTGGTGCGCGACGGTTCCTCCATACTCACTCACTGCAATACCGGCGCTCTCGCTACCGGTGGTATTGGCACGGCGCTCGGGGTCATTTACACTTGCCGCGATCAAGGCAAGAAGATTAAAGTCTACGCCGACGAAACCCGTCCGCTTCTGCAGGGAGCGCGTCTGACCGCCTGGGAACTCCAGCAAGAGGGCATCGACATAACGCTGATTTGCGACAGCGTAGCGGGACTGCTGATGCGTCAGAAGAAAATCGATTTGGTAATAGTCGGCGCCGACCGCATCGCCCGCAACGGCGATTTCGCCAACAAGATCGGAACATACTCAGTCGCGGTGCTCGCCAAAGAGCACGGCATACCGTTCTATGTCGCCGCGCCGGAATCGACCTTTGATCGCAGTATGGACGACGGTTCTTCGATTGTCATCGAAGAGCGTTCGCCAAAGGAAGTCACCGAGGGGTTTGGCAAACTCACCGCTCCCCCTGACATAAAAGTCTATTCGCCCGCATTCGACGTCACCCCCGGCGAATTGGTCACCGCTTTTGTAACCGATCGCGGCATCACACTGGGTGGGCGAGCCGTCTAAACATCGCGTGGTGTCAGGCGCCTACACCTGACACCGTTTGCGGCAATTTATTCATTGATACATTTGGCGTTGTTCGCTACATTTCGGTATCACTTTGGCGTGGTCATTCGGGAGGTCGTATGCGCGTCCGAAATAGTTCAATGGAACGGGGCTTCTGCGTACTCAAAGTACTCACAGCGGTCTTTCTTTCTATGTCGGTCTTATCCGAGCTAACCTACGCCGATCAACTTGTCATAAATTGCCCGGGTACTGCGCCGTTTGCGAAAGCTGGTGACACGGTGCGCTGGAATGTCACCGCTTCGGGCGGTAACGGAAACGCATTGAGATTTTTCATACAAGGTCCCGGATCAGGGAAGCCGTTGGTTGACTCGATTTCGGGATTGGTGACATACGTTGCTCGATGGGACGATGTTTTCCTGTGGGCGCCTAGTTGCTATGACGTCGGCGTGACCGATGGTGCCGATTCTTCTTATTGCAGCGTCTGCTGCATGGTTGGAGACGGCCCCGGAAATCGAATATTAATTGAGCCTAAGAACCACGTTGAAATCGGCTCTACCATCGACGTCCGAATCTTTATGGTCACTATGCTGGGGAGTGTCGGCTTCGGCGGATTCGACTTCCTGATTTCACCCGGGAATCCGGCTCTGGCGATTTTATCGGCGTCGCCCGGCACGCTTTACGATAGTTGCGGCTGGGAGTATTTCACATATCGATTCGGCGAGCACGACACCTGCAACAGCTGTCCCAGTGGCATGATTCAAATCACTGGACTCGCTGAGACTAATCCGCTTACTCCGCACCCTACCTGCGGACTGCAATGGCAGGACATCCCATTTCCGCTCACCTTGGCGACCCTCAAAATTCGGGTAACGTATGATCCCGCGCTTTACTGCGAGATACTGCCGATTCGGTTCTTCTGGAGTGACTGCGCCGACAACACCGTTTGGAGCAAGCCGAGTGTGCGGAAGGAAACCGCTATGGCTTACCGAATCTACGACTTTGGCAATCCCGAAAGCGTCTGGGATCCGAACGCTGGTGTCCCCGGCTATTTTGGCGCGCCGCTCGAATGCGCGTACGATTCTATAGGTTCCTCGCGCTTCCACGACATGGAGCTCAAGAACGGCGGTATCGAGATTCTGTGCGTTGATCCTATCGGTCAGCGCGGCGACATCAATGTGAATGGCTTCCCGTACGAAATTGCCGACGCGGTCATGTACGCTGAGTACTTCGTCAATGGACTTGCCGCCTTCGGGCCACACATTACCGCATCAATCGCGGCTTCTGATGTCAATGGTGACGGACATGATCTGTCGCTTCCCGATCTGATTTTCCTTATCAGAGTGATCTTGGGCGACACACCGCCGTTGCCCAAGCCGGTTGCAAATCAGGTCGCACAGGTAAGAGCGAGCGGCGGCACGATTTCCGTCAGCAACTCGCCGATGCTCGGTGCCGCTCTCATAACACTCAAAGGAAATACAGAAGTCGAGTTGTTGCAGCCGGAACTTCGTATGCTCAGCCATTTCGATGGCGAGAACACCCGCGTCTTGTTGACCGTTCCGTTTGAGTTTCTCAGCTCCGGCTTCTCTGGTGATCTCCTGAGTGCACACAATTCCGTGATCGTGAGTGCTGAACTTGTTGATGTTGACGGAAGAGCAGTTGCTCTCGACCTCGAACTTCCAACTTCGTTCGCGCTGGAACAGAACTATCCCAATCCTTTCAACAATGCGACAACGATTTCATTTGTGGTTCCAGCCGATGCTGACTACAAACTTTCGGTGATAAATATTGCCGGCCAGGTGGTGCTAACACGAGCGGGGCACGCGGAAAAATCCGGCGCGGTTCACTTGTCGCTTGATATGTCGGGCCTGGCCTCCGGGATGTATTTGTACAAATTGGAAAGCGGCGACAAATCGGCCACGCGCAAGATGCTTTTGCTGAAGTGACGTTTCGTAGGTCGGGTTCCGAAGTCACGCGTCAGCGTGACGAAAAACCCGACATCTTCTTGGTTAAGCGTGTCGGGTTTCTCTGTCGTCCGCCCGGAGCCGGACTCGGTCGGAACCCAACCTACTTCATCCTCATGGGGCACATCTACCAATTTTAGTCTTGCCCTTTGCCTGCCGATATTCTACCTACACAGTCCAAAATGAAAAAGATGCTCTCCCATACCCGCCGTCGGATCGCCAAAGCCCTTGGCGCCCTGCACCTCGATTTGTTTCACCCGGATGTCATCGTCAAGCCGGCCCCGGCCACGTTGTACACAAAGATCCGCGAGGGCGCACTGCGTCGCCCCGATCCCGGCGCGATCTCTCTTTCGGTATCGCGCGCGGAATCGCAAAGCGACCCGCAGCTCTACGAATTGTTTGAGCGGTACAACTGGATGTATTTCGATGGCCGTCTGCCGCGCGTCCGACTGATCTGGTCGAGCCGCATGATGTCGGCGGGTTCGTATACGCCGTCGGATCGCACTATCCGGATAGGGAAGAAGTATCACGAGATATTTCCGCACGAACTCGATGACACCGTCAAGCACGAGATGATTCACATCTTGCATCTAAATCACGATGCCGATTTCAAGCGCGAAGCCAAACGAGTCGGCGCGTCGGTACGGGCGCAGGCGCATCCGTTGTTACGCCGCCCCCCGAAATTTGTCTACATCTGTGGCGCGTGCGGTGTGGAGTATCCGCGTCAAAAGCGCATTCGCATGGCTTCGTGTGGCAAGTGTTCACGCGGGCGATTTGACGAGCGGTATAAGCTCCGCTTGAAGAAATCGTAACGATTTCCACCACTTCGTTTTTTTCGGAACCACCATTCCGCTTCATTCGTTATATTCGGCGTCGGAAAGGGGAGACCCTTCCTGAATATTATGCATTCAAACGTACTGTCAGATAGAAATGGAGTATCATCATGGTAAATGTCGGCGATACCGCACCGAATTTCGAATTGAAAGACCAAAGCGGGAATATGGTCAGTCTGGCTTCGTTCAAAGGGAAGAAAGTCCTGCTGGCGTTTTATCCGTTTGCTTTTTCGCCGCCCTGCACCGAAGAACTGTCGTGTTTCCGTGAAGACTTGGGCCAGTTTGTCGCTAAGGGTGTAACTGTGCTGGGCATCTCTGTCGACAGCCACTTTGCGAACAAGGCGTTCGCCGAGCACCTCAAGGTGACCTATCCGCTGTTGAGCGATTTTGGAAAAGAGGTCTGCAAATCCTACGGTACTCTTCGCGCTGAAGGCTTCTCCGACCGCGCATATTTTGTCGTAGATCCGCAAGGCAAAGTCGTCTACAAAAAGGTGATGGAGACTCCGCCAACCATGCTGACTAATAAAGAGCTTTTGGCGGTTCTCGGCTGAGAACGGCATTGGCGCACGAGTAAGCTATTGTGGTGCAATTGATTGCATGGGTATCGGGCGGTCTATTGGCCGCCCGATACTTTTGGGCTTTCGCCTAATTAGATGGTAGCGCGCGCTTGACATTCGAAATCCGACCCCTATATTTGTGGGCTTTTTCGGGAAAACTGATTGAATGATTTGGGATTGAATTGATGAAGACACTTATTCCTAAGCCCGATTTGTCCGCCCGTCGATGGGTGCTTGTAGACTTAGAGGGCAAGACGCTTGGACGCGTCGCAGTCAAAGTTGCCGACATTTTGCGCGGCAAAAACAAGCCGGTCTTTACGCCCCATCTTGATATGGGCGACTTTGTGGTCGTGATCAACGCCTCAAAGATTCGCGTGACCGGTAACAAGCGTCAGGATCTGATGTACTCGCGCTACTCCGGTTATCCGGGCGGTCTGACCCGCATCAGTATGGGCAAGCAGATGGAACTAAAACCTGAGCTGGTCTTCCAGCACGCAGTGCAGAAGATGATGCCCAAGACTCGCTTGGGTCGCAAGCAGCTGAAGAAACTTCTGATCTATCCCGGCGCGGCACATCCGCACAAAGCTCAGAAGCCCGAACCTGTGAATATTGGTTGAGATTCGATAGAGGAATATGACAGAAGTAGCCAACTACGCGGCCTCGGGCCGTCGAAAAGAAGCGGCAGCCCGCGCCGAACTGCGTCCCGGAAAGGGCGTGGTCACGGTCAACGAAAAGCCGATCTCCGAATTCTTGTGCCGTGAGGCCCTCGTTCAGACCGCCAAGCGTCCGCTGGCGATCGTCGAACTCGAAGGCCGTCTCGACGTTATTTGTCACTGCCATGGCGGCGGTGTCGCTGGTCAGGCCGGTGCAATTTCGCTGGCCATCAGCCGGGCGCTGGTCCGTTTCAATCCCGAACTCCGCGGTGTGCTGCGCCGTCAGGGTCTTTTGACCCGTGACCCGCGCGCCGTCGAGCGGAAGAAATACGGACGTCCGAAAGCACGTAAACGCTTCCAGTATTCGAAGCGCTAAAGATATTGGTCCCGCCCGCGAGGGCGGGATACGAAGCAATCCCGACCGACTCGGCATCGGTCCCAAAACCTACGGGCTCACTCCGGGGTAGACGTCGGGACGAAGTGTAACCGATCACAAAAGGACTGGTATGCTCACACCCCGTATCAAGGAATTCCTCGAAGCCGGTGTCCATTTCGGCCACCAGACGCGTCGCTGGAATCCCAAAATGAAGCCGTTCATTTTTGCGGCTCGCAACGGCATCTACATCATCGATCTGCAAAAGACGATCAACGCGCTCGATCAGGCGAAAAAGAAAGTGCGCGAAGTGGTCGGCGGCGGCAAATCGATTCTCTTCGTTGGGACCAAGAAACAGGCCCGCGAAGTCATCATGGAAGAAGCCCCGCGCTGCAACGGATTCTATGTCACCGAGCGCTGGTTGGGCGGCATGCTGACCAATTTCAACACTATCCGCAACTCGATCAAGAAGCTCAAAGATATCGAGCGGATGCAGCAGGACGGCACGATGGAGAAGTTCACGAAAAAGGAACGCTCCATTTTCGACAAAGAGGCCGGTAAGCTGACCGAAGTACTGGCCGGCATCAAAGAGATGAGCTATCTGCCGGGTCTGGTAATCGTCGTCGACGCCAAGAAAGAAAAAATCGCGGTGGCCGAGGCGTCCAAGCTGAAAATACCGATCATCGCCATTTTGGATACTAACGCCGATCCTGACCCTATCGATTTCCCGATCGCAGCCAACGACGATGCGATCAAGTCGATTCGTATTCTCCTGCGCGAACTGGTTGACTCCGCTATCGAGGCGCGCCACCAAGTTTCCGCCGAACAGATCGAAAAGGCCCAGGAGGCCGAACGGACAATGCCGCTGACGACCTACACCTCGGGCGAAGATGAAAAGAAGTAAGGATTAGTTTTTCATGGAAATCTCAGCACAAATGGTAAAAGAGCTCCGCGAGAAGACCGGCGCGGGGATGATGGACTGCAAAAAAGCACTGGCCGAAGCCGCCGGCAAATACGACCGCGCGGTTGAAATTCTGCGTGAACGCGGGATTGCCAAAGCCGCCTCCAAAGAAGGTCGCACCACTTCGGAAGGTCTGATCGTCTCTCAAATTTCGGGAGACAAGCTCGGCATCATGGTCGAAATCAATTGCGAGACCGACTTTGTCGCCCGCACCGATAAATTTCGTGATTTCGTGGCGACTGTCGCAAAGCACGTGACCAACACCAAGGCAAGCGATGTAACCGGTCTTCTGGCCGAAGCGATGGCTTCGGGCAAGTCGGTCGGCGACTATGTTACCGAGACAATTGCGTCTACCGGCGAGAATATCCAGATCAAGCGCTTTGCCAAGATCGCATCCGACGGTTTCGTCACCAACTACATTCACCCCGGCGACAAACTGGGAGTGATGGTTGAGGTTGCCGGCGCGGGCGCCAACGCCGACGATTTCCGCGGTTTCGCCCGTGATATCGCGATGCAGATTGCTGCAACCAATCCGCAGGCGATTTCTCGCGATCAGCTCGATCCGCAGATGGTCGCCAAGGAGCGCGAAATTCTGAAGCACCAGACCGAAAATGAAAAGAAACCGGCTGCGGTCATCGATAAGATCGTTGACGGCCGCATGGAGAAGTTTTATGCTGAGGTCGTGCTTCTGGAACAGCCGTTCGTAAAGGATAACGATAAAACGGTGAAGGAACTCGTCAAAGAGAAAGCGGCCGCAGTCGGCGGTGATATTCAGGTCAAGCGCTTTGTCCGCTTCCGTCTGGGCGAGTAAGCAGATATGCCGTCGGATCAACCCGCGCCAGCATTTAATCGGATTTTGCTGAAATTGTCCGGGGAAGCCCTTATGGGTCCCGGACAATTTGGTATTCATACGCCTACCGTAAACTACCTCTGTCAGCAGGTCGGCGAAATCTACAAGCTCGGCATCGAAACCGCAGTGGTGGTCGGGGGCGGGAATATCTTCCGCGGCATGAACGCCGCCGAACGCGGGATGGACCGGGTCACCGCCGACAATATGGGCATGCTTGCGACGGTCATGAATTCGCTGGCGATGATGGACACGCTCGAAAAGATGGGAATTTTCACGCGCGTGATGTCGGCCGTGAAAATCGAGGCCTTCGCTGAGCCCTATATCCGTCGCCGCGCGATTCGTCATATGGAAAAACGCCGTCTGGTCATACTCGCTGCCGGCACCGGCAATCCGTATTTCACCACCGACACCGCCGCCTCGCTTCGCGCGATGGAGATCGGCGCCAATCTGATGATCAAGGCGACCAATGTCGACGGTGTCTATTCGGCTGATCCGAAGAAAGATCCGACCGCAACGCGGTTTTCGAAACTGTCGTACATGGAAGTCCTGACCAAGGAACTCCGGGTGATGGACTCCACCGCCATTTCACTTCTGAAAGACAATCATATTCCGGTGCGCGTGATCGACGTGAACCGTGAAGGAAATTTGCGCCGGGTGGTACTCGGCGAAGATATCGGCACGCTTATTTCGTAACTCTCAAGGAGCAAAGTATGAGTGAGGGAAGCGACCATCTGTCCAAGCTTCACAAAGACGCTGAAGACAAAATGCACAAGACCGTCGAGAATGTGGTCCGTGAGCTGAACGCCGTGCGGACCGGAAAGGCCTCGACCCACCTGCTGGACACCGTCAGAGTAGAGGCGTACGGCACCATGATGCCGCTTAACCAAGTGGCGACCGTGAGCGCGCCGGAGCCGCGGCTTCTGGTACTGACGCCGTTTGACAAGACGATCTCAGGAAATATCGTGAAAGCGATACAGAAGGCCGATCTGGGATTCAATCCCAATGTCGATGGTCAGATGATCCGCATCGTGGTGCCGCAGCTTAACGAAGAGCGCCGCAAGGAATTGGTCAAGCACTGCAAGCATGTGGCCGAGGAAGGCCGCGTGGCGATTCGCAATGTCCGTCGCGACGCCAACGATCACTCCAAGAAACTGCTGAAAGATCACAAAGTGACCGAGGACGAGGAAAAGCAGGCGCTTGACAAAATACAGAAGCTGACCGACTCGCATATCGAGCAGATCGATAAGCTGGTCGTGCAGAAAGAGCACGAAGTCCTGCAGGTCTGATTTCGAATCGCCTTGTTGGCGCTGAATTGGATAATGTTCGCCGGCCGCTCTGCGGCCGGCTTTTTTTATCCCGGATACTCGCCCGCGATGTAGCGGCGGAGCTGTTGGTTTTCATCCGCCATGCTGTCAAGCTGGGCTTTGACAATATCGCCGATAGACACGAGTCCAATCACTCTGTCATCCTCGACAATCGGCATGTGGCGAAAGCGGTAGCGTGTCATGATCGCGGCAACCTGATAGATTTCATCGGACGGCAAACCGGTCATGACGTTCTCAGTCATGATATCCCAGACTTTGCGTTCGCGAAATGAGGCCGGCTCACGATGCGTCAGCGCGAAGATATCTTTGTCGCTGACAATGCCGATCAGTCGGCTTCCTGACATCACGGGAAGGCAGGAGATTTTGTTGGTCAACAAAAGCGCCATCGCCTCAGGGATGGTGGTGTCGACCGTAGCGGTGACCAGCGGCCGCGACTTGGCGGCGAGAATTTCACTTACCAACATACCGAACACTCCCTCGACTCGGTCGACCCGCATGGCGGGCGACGCTATTGATAATCGTGAAATTAGAACGTACCTTCGGATTCGGTACAACCGGATACCAGTGCTGTATGCAACATAGCCGTCGCAATCGATTTATCAAAGACATAATTTACCTATTTGGCCAATTATTGATCGTCGGCGGTCTCTCAACAGGCGTTGTCGCCCAAACGGGTAGGCCGGAGATACTCGATTACTACTGGAGCCGGGCGGGCGTCGTATGGGCTCAAAATCAGGCCGCGTTGGGCGACCGAATAGTCGCCTGCGACGTTCAGGCGATCGTCATGGAGCTATCGCGTGGGGGAGTAGTGAAATCGGCGGATACATCGGTCAGCCGTTACTTCTTTTCGCACGGAGCCGTCGATTCCACTGTTCACCTGTCAGGTCGCGCGCGACTCACGGTCGATGTCGATGTCAGCTTTCCGTCGCTGTTCGACACGACATATCAAATGACATTTTTCCCAAACGACACCGGCGCGGGGGATTTGGCCATTGGATTTGACACCGACACGGCAGGCGATTTACGGCCGACGGGAATTCTGACGATCGACCGCAACACCTATACGGCCCGCCGATTGCATGTCACGTGGCCGCACAAAGCGGGGTTTCGCAGATTCGGACGAAGCTATCACTTTGTTCAGGTGAGTGATCTGACTCTCATCGACACGATCACAGAATCGGCAGTGATCGAGCGACTGCTGGCCGATGAAGACTACCGACTCGAAACCTCACTTTCAAACTATCAACTCAAGCCGCAAATCGACTCGGTATCGCATTAATCGTTTACTTGCCCGCACAGTTGTTACGTTGTAGTTTGTCGGCCATGAACGCCACAGTCGACGAACTCAAGGCCAAAATTTCCGCTCTGCCCGAACGGATACCGGCGCATATCGCCATTATCATGGACGGCAACGGCCGCTGGGCGGCCCGGCGCAACCAGCCGCGCACTGCCGGACACGAGGCGGGAGTAAAAGCGGTCAAAGAAGTGGTCAAGGCCTGCGGCGAAATCGGGGTCAAGTATCTCACGCTCTACACATTTTCGGTGGAGAATTGGAAGCGGCCGATCGACGAAGTCACTGCGCTGATGTCGCTCTTGACGCGCACCACGACAAGTGAACTCGACGAACTAATGCGCAACGATGTCAAGTTGATCACTACCGGTCGAATTGGCGGACTGCCGCTGGCGCGTCGCACCGTGCTCAACGAAGCAGTCAAAAAGACGGCCAACAACAGGGGATTGGTGCTCAATCTCGCGTTGAATTATGGCGGTCGCACGGAAATTCTGGACGCCGTCAAGGCGATTTCCAACGCGGTCAAGGCCGGGATGATTGACCCGCTGCGCATCGACGAAGAATTGTTTTCGAGTTTTCTGTACACGGCCAATATTCCCGATCCCGATCTGTTGATCCGCACGTCGGGAGAGATGCGTATTTCGAATTTTCTGTTGTGGCAGACAAGTTACACTGAGTTATACATCATCGACACCTTCTGGCCGGATTTCGGCAAGCAAGAGCTATTCGAGGCGATAGCTGATTATCAACAGCGCGAACGACGCTTCGGCAAGACCTCCGAGCAGGTGGATTCATGAGCAAGAATCTGGCGATACGCACCGCTGTCGCCGCGGTGGCGATACCGATTATTCTTTGGATTTGTTATCAGGGCGGAGTGTGGCTGTGGGGGATGGTGACACTGTTTGCGTTGGTGGCAATGGGTGAATTTTTAGTGGCTGAGGGGAAGTCACTTCGAAGGCCGGGTTTTTGGATTCTCCTTGCGACCGTGCTTTACGTAATGCTTCGTTATGCTCCGCAGGAAGTGATACTGCTTTTTCCGACGGATTCACTGACCTTTCTCGTAAGATATACTCAATATTGGATTCCCGTCGTCGTCAGCTTGTTTCTTGGCATTGGCATGGTGCTCGTGCTTAGAAAGACTGATCCAACCGAACTATTTCGAACTCACAGTCGTTTGATGTGGGGAGTGGTCTACATACTCTTCCTCTATCCCTACGTCTTTGCAGTCGGGGCTATCGAAAGTTACAGTGGTAACCACTACTATAGAAAGCTAGAAGGGGGCGACTGGCTTCTGTTTCTGTTCGGGCTTTTGTGGCTTGGTGACACCGCGGCGATGTTTATCGGCAAGGCGTTTGGGAAGCACAAACTCGCGCCAAGCGTATCTCCAAATAAGACCGTCGAAGGGTTCATCGGGGGTATCGGGGGAGCGATAATCGTGGCGGTCATACTTGGATACTGGCGTCTGGATGCAATTTCCATGTGGCGGCTTGTTCTCATTGCGGCAGTATGCTCTATCTTCGGGCAACTTGGTGATCTCGTGGAATCCATGTGGAAAAGGTCTCTCGGCATTAAAGATTCGTCTTCACTGATTCCGGGTCATGGAGGTATTCTCGACCGCTTTGACTCGCTTCTATTCGCTGCTCCGGTAATGTATCTCAGCATGCTTTGGATTATTCTTGGATGAAAGCGCTCGACATCGTCTTCGCTGCTCGCCCGCTTCTGCTTATCCCCATCTGGTCTGTCTATCTCGTCTCACTTCACTTTCATCATGAGTTAATTGGTGCGACATTTGATCTGGTCAATGCGCTCTCGCTTGTCTGCCTGACTTTACTCGGCGCGGGGGCATGCTATATCAATCAGGTCTTCGACGCCGACTCTGATCGTCGCAACGACAAAGTACATTTTCTATCGCGCGGCTGTGTGACAGAGTCGCAATTGATGTTTGGGTATGTGTTAACTGGTGTCATTGCGGCGGCGCTAAGCTTTTTCGTCTCGACTCTATTCTTTCTGATCTGCGCGCAACTTCTGGCCTTCAGCTATTTCTATTCAGCGCCGCCACTACGACTCAAAGATCGCCCGGTCGCCGGCCTTCTGGCTAACGCATGGTGTATCGGCTTTCTGACTGCTGTCTCGGTTTACCCCAAGATGTCCCTTCACAATGCCGGATATCTTGGGTGGGACAATCCGTTCTATTTCTCTATGGCGGTTGGAGGAATCTACCTGCTTACTACCATCCCTGATCGCGCCGGTGACGCATCTACCGGCAAGCGCACCGTGGGCGTCCTCGCCGGCAGAGCAAGGACTGTCGTGCTTGCGGCCGTGTGGCTGGCTGTAGCCGCGGTTGCCGCCTGGGTTGCTGATTATCCCGTGCTCTTTTGGATCGCTGTCGCATCGACTGTCGTCGTCCTGCTATCGCTTTGGGTGGCGTCGGAGCGGATAATCCTCTTCGCAGCCAAATTCCCCATTCTCGTTCTCACGCTATTCGCCGGGTGGCGCTATCCGCTCTATCTGATCTTTATTGTTGTTCTGGTGATCGCTACTCGGATATACTACAAGCGTCGATTGAATATCAGTTACCCAAGTATTGCCTGATGAAACGCGCCGCATTCATACTACTGGCCTTCTCGCTTTGCGCTTGCACGCCCTATACCCGTTATAGCGAGGAAGCGCGCCATCGGCGGATCGAACCGGCCAAGGGCGCGCCGGTTGTCCCGCTGAATGACTATCTCCGCCTGGGTATGCTCATTCGCACCAAGCTCGGGACTCCGTATCTCGGGACCTCCAAATACTCACGTGGGACCGATTGCTCCAGCTTAACCCAACAAGTGTTCGCAGAGTACGGCATCACGCTCGGCCGCTCATCAGAAGACCAATTCAAGAACGGCGTGGCGGTTCCGCGCAACCGGATGCAGTTCGGCGATCTCGTCTTTTTCTCGCTTAAGCGCAATCAAATTTCCCATGTCGGTATCTATGTCGGCTTTGGCGAATTTGTACACGCCTCCGAAAAATACGGCGTCATCCGCAGCCGCCTTAACGACAAGTACTGGTCGAAAGCGTTTGTCGGGGTGCGTCGGGTGATCACTCCCCGCGCAGGTTGAACCGCAAAGCGCAATCGCCGGTTTACAGGGTATGGCGCACCGTTCCGAACAACTCGATCTGCAGCTGAAGAACCTCCCGACCTCGTCGGGGGTCTATCTTTTTTCCGAT
>CAYVWS010000046.1:0-5642 GCA_964455535.1 uncultured Ignavibacteriales bacterium
CAATGTCGAGGTGTCGTCGTTTGCCGGAAACAGCGAGATCAAACTTCACGGCGGCCGTCTCGCCCCCGGCCTGAATCGATTGGTAGTCTCAGGATTTATCGGCGATGTTCGCATTTTGGTGCCGCGCGACATGCCGGTGCTGTGTACGTCGTCCAGCTTTGTCGGCGATGTCGAACTGTTGGGCCGACGGTCAAGCGGACTTGGAAACACCATCGACGCCCGCACCGAGAATTACGATTCGGCTGAGGCGAAACTGTATATCGCGGTGAATCATTTCATCGGCGATGTGCGGGTGTATGTGGTGTGATTGGACTGTTGACCCCTCACCTGTCACTTCGTGACATCCTCTCCCAAAGGGAGAGGAATTTTTTTCGAGTCGATCGTAGACGGTGAGAGATTATCCTTCTCCCACTGGGAGAAGGTGGCCGAAGGCCGGATGAGGGGTTGATCGAATATGCGACAAATGCCTGATCCATTCATCCAGCGCGTGATCGCGCTCATCAAAAAGATTCCACGTGGCAAAGTGGCAACCTACGGTTCCATCGCGACTATGGCCGGCGATCCACGCGGGGCGCGTCAGGTAGTGCGGGCGCTGCATTCATCGTCACGCAAACACCGTCTCCCCTGGTTTCGCGTGATCAACTCAAAGGGCCTGATCTCACTCCCGCCCGGCGCCGGATACGAAGAACAGCGCGCACGACTGGAGCGCGAGAAGATTGTCTTCAAGCCGAATGGAAGTATCGATTTGAAGAATTATCTGTGGACGGGGAAGTGATATTAGTAGGTCGGGTTGGCAAGATTCGCGACAGCGAATCGCCGACTACCCGACATCTTTACGCAGTGGCAACGAAAATTGTCGGGTAGACGGCACGCCGTGAACGGCGCTTGTCAACCCGACCTACTTATCGAATCCTGACCGCGGGTGGGCTTTGCGGTAGGCGGCCTTCATGGTTTCGGCCGTCACATGCGTGTATTTCTGGGTTGTCGAAAGGGAGCTGTGACCGAGTATTTCTTTGATCAAAACCAAATCGGCGCCGTTTTCAAGCATATGTGTGGCGAACGAATGACGAAGCGTGTGCGGCGTGAACGAGAGGCCGTGCTTTTGGCCGAACGATTTCACCAGCCGGTCAATCGAACGGACCGTCAGCGGTATGCCGCGTTGGTTGAGAAAGAGACGATCATCGGTGCGGCAGACTTTGGCGAGAAGGGTACTGCGCTCCTTCAGGTAATCGCGCAGTTCGCTCGTCATCTGCTCGCCAAGCGGAACAACGCGCGGCTTGTTTCCTTTGCCGACGACCGAAATCAACCCGCGCGACAGATCGATCTGCGAAAGCGAAAGCGACGCAAGTTCGGCGCGGCGAACGCCGGAGACATACAGCAATCCGACCATGACATAGTCGCGCCACCAGGCATAACGGGTAACGTCGGTAGGAGCCGGGGAATCATCGAAGAGTCTGACAGCGTCGGTTTGCGGCACAAATGACGGCAGCTTGCCGGAGAATTTCACACGAGGGAGTTTGAACACATACGCTTCTCCCCCGCGCTGTGTCGTCAGATATTTCTGGAAAGTCGACAGTGCCGACAGAAAACGGGCGATGGATCGATTGGATGATTTCTGTTCGGATCGCTGGCGCAAATACAGGCGCATGAAGAGCGGATCGTTCTTGGCTGTGGTCGGCTGGAGTTTGTGTTGTTGTTCGAGAAACGAAACCCAACCGCTCAAGTCGCGTCGGTAGGCGCCCACTGTGTGCGGCGAACGCGCACGCGAGGTGGCAAGTTCGGACAAGAACTTTTCAAGCGCCTTGGCAAGCATACAGTGAAATTAGGGGTACACAATGCCCCAGGCAAATACAGAAGCGTGGGGGTTGCAGAAGAGGGCGGCAGAACCGCGTCGCGAAGCGCTCGGGTTCTGCCCTACATAATTGTCACAAATGGATCAACCAACCGTAACCGGTTCGGCGGTCTGGTGATCGTGGATCTCGTGTTTGCACTCGGGGCACTTGAGATATTCACCGCGGGCCTTGCTGACCTTTTGTACCAGATACGGATGGTGGCAGACCGGGCAGGGTTGTTTGACCGGTTTGTCCCATGACGCGAAATCGCACTTCGGGTAGTTGCTGCAGCCGTAAAAGGCGCGACGAGACTTGGTCTTTTTCTCGACGATCTCACCGCCGCAGGTCGGCTTGGGGCACTTGATGCCCAGCGTGATCGGCTTGGCATTCTTGCATTCGGGATAGCGCGAGCAGGCCATGAATCGTCCGAATCGCCCGGTTTTGATCACCATGTCGGCGCCGCACTTGTCGCACTTCTGGTCGGTCTTGGACTTGGCTTCGTCTTCGGGAAGCGGTCGGGTCGATTTGCATTCAGGCCATCCGGAACAAGCCAGGAAGCGGCCGTTGCGACCCCACTTGATGACCATGAATTGGCCGCACTTCTCGCACTTGATGTCGGTCGTCTCGGTCATCGCCTGCTTGATGGATTTCTCTTTTTTCTTGACGACACCCATCGTCTTGATGAACGGCTTGTAGAAGTCTTTGACGACCTTCACCCAGTCATCGGAGCCCTCTTCGACCGAGTCGAGTTCCTTTTCCATGTTGGCGGTGAACTCGACATTGAAGATATCCGGGAAGTGCTCGACCAAGATTTTGTTGACGGCTTTGCCCAGATCGGTCGGATGAAGTTTGCGCTCTTCGAGATCGACATACTTGCGCTCTTTGATAACCGAGATAATGCTGGCATAGGTCGACGGCCGACCAATGCCGTCGGCTTCGAGTCGCTTGACGAGCATCGCTTCGCTATATCGCGCCGGTGGTTTGGTGAATGACTGCGCTGGCTGGACATCGACGAGCGTGACTTTTTCGCCTTCGCTCAGTTCAGGCAACTTCTCGCTCCAGCTGTGCAGGCCGTTCTCGTCGGCTTCTTTTTCTTCGTGGTAGACACGGAGAAAACCGTCGAAGAGAATCTTCTGGGCCGAAGCGCGAAGGACAAAGCGTCCGGCCTCGATGTCGACGGTCTCGACGCTGAACTTGGCATCGACCATCTGCGATGCGACGAATCTATTCCAGATGAGCGTGTAGAGCTTTAACTGCTGAGGAGTTAGATGCCGCTTGAGTTTCTCGGGAGTATAGTCCATCGAGGTCGGACGAATGGCTTCGTGAGCGTCCTGAGCGTTTTCCTTTTTGCCATACTTGTTGGCGTGGGCCGGGATGTAATTCTTGCCGTACTCTTTCGAGATATACCTGCGCACCGCCTGAAGAGCTTCCTCGGCGATGCGAGTCGAGTCGGTACGCATGTAGGTAATAAGGCCGGTGGGGCCTTCTTTGCCGATCTCGATACCTTCGTACAGTTTCTGCGCAATTGACATCGTCTGCTTCGGGCTCATACCAAACGCCTTGGCGGCTTCCTGCTGGAGAGTCGAAGTAATAAACGGCGCCAGCGGACGGCGGGTCCGTTCGGAGTTCTTGATTTCGGTAACGGAGTAAGTTGCCTTCTTCAACTCTGCGACAATGGCGTCGGCATCCTTTTGCGACGAGATAACGACCTTATTCTGACCTTCTTCACCGGCGCGCACGAGAGTCTTGCCGTCGATGCGCAACAAACCGGCGTTGAATTCGACTTTCTTCTTGTTGGCGAGTATGGTAGTGAATTTCCAATACTCTTCGGGCTTGAAGGCCGCGATTTCTTCCTCGCGTTCGCAGACCAAACGGAGCGCGACGGACTGCACACGACCGGCGGAGAGATTGCGCGCGACGGTCTTCCATAAGAACGGCGACACCATGTAGCCGACCAGACGATCGAGCACGCGCCTTGCCTGCTGGGCGTTGACCAGATTCATGTCGATAGCGCGCGGATTGGCGATCGCTTCGGTGACCGCGGCTTTGGTGATTTCGTTGAAAGTCACCCGTTTGAGTTTCGCCTTGGTGCCTTTCTTGATGCTGTTGGCAACGTGCCAGGCGATAGCTTCGCCCTCACGGTCAGGATCGGGAGCCAGATAGACGGTCTCCGCTTTTTTCGCGGCTTTGACCAGTTCGCTGATGACCTTTTCTTTTCCCTCGATCACCTGATAAGCGGGCTCGAAATCGTTGTCGACATCAACGCCGATCTTTGATTTCGGCAGATCGACAATGTGCCCGATAGTCGATGCAATTTCAAAACCGTCGCCCAAAAAGCGGGCGAGCGTTTTCGATTTCGCAGGTGACTCAACGATGACGAGGTTCTTGGCCATGTGGTCCTATCTGTATTAATGTGTGACCGATTGTGTTATTCGGTATCGGCCCGATCGAATTTTACTTTACCCTCGATTACATCTTTGAGGGCAACCATCGTAATTTTACGGGCTTCCATATCGAATTCGACCTCGGCGCCGGCCTCGATGGCGGCGTTTAACTTCGCCAGCCGCTTGGAATTAATCTGGCGGGCGTGCTGTGCGGCGACGATCACGGCTTCGTACCGGTTCACGGTAACTTTCTCAAGACCGTCGATTGAAAAATAGGGCATGAGACTACTCCTTTGCGGTTGGACCGCTTGTATAACCCAGCATTTTGCCGGTTTGTTCCGAAGGCAAAAATTCGAAGCGACACCGGTGTGCCCGCACAATCGCCAGAACATCGGCGACCGCATCGGCGAGCACATCGTTTATTACTACATAATCGAACAAGTATGTCTTGTCACGCAGGACTGCCTGCATTTCTTTCTTTGCATTTTCAAATCGCACGCGCAGCTGCTCGGCGGTTTCGGTGCCGCGGCGTTTCAGTCGGCTGCGCAGCGCCTTTACCGACGGCGGCAACACAAAGATCGTCACGGCGTCAGGATACTCTCGATGGAGGCGCTTGGCGCCCTGCACATCGATGTCGAAGAGCATCACACCACCTGATCTGCGCAGTTGCTCAATCGGTTTGCGCGGTGTGCCGTATTTATACAAATGCACCGGGAAGTGCTCGGCGAAAAAATTGTCGGCGGCGAGTTTGTCAAACTTTTCCGGCGAGACGAAGACATATTCACGGCCATTCTTTTCGCCTTTGCGCATGGAGCGCGTAGTGTACGATATCGAAAATTTCCAGCCGGCCTTTCGACGGGCGGGCGATAACAATTCCCGGCAAATGGACGACTTCCCTCCACCGGAGGGAGATGATATGATGACCATGCGGCCCGGTTTTGAAACTTTCATTACTGCCGGACTCCGCTGGTCATTCGATGTTCTGCACCTGCTCGCGGAGTTTTTCGAGCTCTTCTTTTAGCGAGATGACGGTCGCCCCAATCGAGAAATCGGCTGATTTGGAGCCGATCGTATTAACCTCCCTGTTCATCTCCTGCAGAATAAAATTCAGTTTTCGTCCGGCTGCGTCCTTCTGGGACAGCGCCGAACGATACTGATCAACGTGACTGCGGAAGCGGGTGCACTCTTCGGCGATGTCGGTCCGTTCGGCAAAGACGGCGATCTCTTCTTCGAGGCGACGCTTATCTGAGATCGGCTCGGAAAGGAGTTCTTTGACGCGCTTGTTCAGTTTGTCGGCGTAGATGGTGACAGAATTTTTCGTGGCCGCCTCGATTTTTCCGACGGCTTTTTCCATCAATTTGAGTCGCGCCTGCATATCTTTGGCCAGCGCGGCGCCTTCGGTCTGACGCATCTTGATCAGCCGACC
>CAYVWS010000046.1:5742-10784 GCA_964455535.1 uncultured Ignavibacteriales bacterium
ACTTTGCCGCGGCTGACCATCTCACCGACCAGTTCTCGAATCTGCGGTTCGAGGGGGGCCAAAGTCCGCGGAGTGCGTACAGCTAACTCCATGAACCGGTTATTGACACTCGACATTTCGACCGTAATACGCCCGTGCGGTGAGTCGAGAACGGCGCGTCCAAACCCGGTCATTGAGTTCATAAGTGGTTTCCTCCGAAAAGGCAGACGCACAAGATAGGGGCAATCGAGGGGTTGTCAATGAAAATAAGACAGCCACACTACAACCAATTGGCCCACATTGCCTTACGGAGAGATCGGACCGCCACCCCGGCCGTCCTATAATAGTGGAAGTCGGTGTGCCCCGGATAGATCGGCGTCAGGACTTGGCCGGTTGAACGGTATTCGGCAGATCGATGGTCACGACCGTGCCCTTCCCTTCTTCAGAAGAAAGGCATAGCGTCCCACCCATCGCCCGGACCAGATGGTGGGTGATGGCCAAGCTTGAGCCATCGCCGGGTAACTTCTGCCACGGGTGCAGCGGCACGCGATAGAACAGATCGAATACTTTGTCCAAATACTTGGCCGGGATACCTGGGCCGTTATCAGTAATGGTAAGTGTGCACTTCGATTGGGCGATCTGGGACGAAATCTGAATCTCGACCTTACCCCCGCGCGCGTATTTGACCGAGTTGGACATCAGGTTCCGAATCACCTGCGATACCCGGTGGCGATGCGACATGAGTTTCGGCAGGCCGCTGAATTTGCAGTTGACGACAACTTCGGGATAGGTTGAACTCAAATCCTGAACAGCGGTTGCGACAATCAGATTCAGATCGCACGCCGACGGTTCTTCCGGCGCCAGCCAGGCCCGGAGCAAGAAGCCGAGTTCGGAAACCATGCCGCGGAGTTTGTCCATGTGACCATTCAACAGCGACAAGTACAGATTGCCGTCGCGATGGAGTTCGTCGTAAAACTCGTGGGTGAGCCGGTCGGAGATAGTGGTGGCAGCATCGAGCGAAGTCAGAATATTCTGGACTGCGCCCGTGGTGACTGCGGAATCTATGGCGGCGCCGCTGGCGGAAGTTTTAGCGAAATTCGGGACGATCAGGAACCAGGCAGATGCATCAGACTGTGAAACGGAATGACGGATGGCGGTGAGTTGGCCGGGAGTACCGTCGGGAAGCGTGACAACTTCTTTCCACGACAGCGGTGGATTGGCGACGGCTGAATCAAAGAAGGCCGCAAGATTTCGCGCGGCTTCGGGCGATCCCCAACCACTTACGAGCGCGATCATGTTTTCGAATTTTCCTTCGGGACGCTTGCCGCCGCAGATTTTGGACATCGAGTGATTGGCGGCCGCGATGGTACCGTCGGCGCGCACAAAGATTGCCCCTACTGAGAGCGAGTCAAACAGGGCAAGTCCGACGCCGAAGTCGTACTCGGAGATAACGATCTCGCTGGTCGGCTCGTGCTGTTTGAGCAAGCGAACGACTAACTTTAGGGCGAGCGTGGCGCGCTGGGCGATTGACTCGGCCAGTTCATCGTTTCCGGGTTCAAAGACTGCTCGCAGCAAGAATTTCTGATCGAGCAGATCGAATTCGGCAAAATACTCGGCGACTTTGTCGCCGGTCGTCTCGACAAAGCCGCGCTGAATCTGGTCGACCGCGATTCCTGGCTCGGACATAATTGAGGCGAGCCGATTCAGCAGGATCGGGATGCGCTGGACGTCGATGACAGTCGGGACCTGCGTCTCGCGCGGCGTGCCGGCAAAGAGTTCCAACTTGTCGCTGGAGCGTTTGTACAGGCAGAGCGACTGCGCTTCGAGAAATTCGCGCATCGGCTCGAGTACGTCGGTGAGAGAAAGCGAGCCGTTCATGGCCAGCACGGTGGTGATAAAGCGATGGTAGCTCGGGGATTCGTCGACGGTCGATGCCGCGGCGCGTTCGATCTGATCGGTCTGGATGATAATCTGATAGTTCACCGGGTTGCCGGCGATGAAGCCGAGCGTGACGATGATAGTGGCCTGCATCTGCTGGCCGGTGCGGCTGATCAGCGTAACCGGGAGAGCATCGAAAGCTGTTTCAAAAGTCCGCTGTTGGCGCATAACATGAAAGAAAATTTCGTGATCGGAGTCTACCAGAAAGTCTTTGAAGGCCTTGCCGAAGAGTTCTTCTTTGGAATAGCCCAAAAGAGTTTCAGTGCGGTCGTCTAAGAAAACGAAACGCCCCTTCAGATCAATCTTGCACAACGCACAGCGCGTGATGCGGTCTATTTCAGTTGCGGAGTGCGGAGTCATGGCTTTGTGTCACACCGAATGTTTATGTCGACATGCCGGTATGCGGCGCTGGTCGACGTTGCATTTCTAAACGGCGATCTTCAGCCCGGCCGATCCCCGTTACTTTCGATACTACTTGAGATTACATCGGCGTGAAGACGGAAAGATATAGAGAATTCCCACACAAAATTTCGCCCGGTTTCGAATTGAAACAGGGCGATGGATCGAAGCCGATAGGAGTCGTCGGACTATGGTTTTTTCTTCAGAAGATTTTGCAGCGCGCTTCCCGTTTTTTGCTTCAAGTTCTCCCCCGCTGATTTGGTTAGGGAGGAAAAATCGACACTGGCTTCGGGCTTGTCCATGGTGCCGGTAACTTTGAGCGGGACAAGCAGGCGGCCGGTTGACTTGTCGCTAAGCAGGCCGGTGAGTCCGCCGAGCACTCCCCCCTGAGAAGCGAGTTGGGAAGTTAGTTCCTGAGTGAGCTGGATAGTGCCGTCGTAGCCGATCTGGTTGTTAAATCCATAGTAGCCGCCAAGGGTGAGGTCGCCGATGTTTGACAAGTTGGCCTTGAGACCGTCGACGATCACTTTGCCGTCTTTGACTCTGATGTTTGAAGTCAGCGATTTAAGTGGTTGTTCTTTTTCGAAGGGCTTGCCGATCTTTTTCGCTATGTCGTTGAGAAGGTTGTAGACGACGCCGGAAGTGACCAGCTTGCCTTCCTGAATGGCGCCGAGACTGGAAAGAGACATTGAACTCAGAAACTGCTGGGGCTCCCATCCGGCGGCGCTGTAATCGCCTTTCATATCAAACTTGCCGTAAAGAAATCCGCTCACTTTGCAGAAGCGCTGGATGAAATCGTTGGCTTCAATCTGAGTCGCGGCAAATTTGCCCGAATATTTCGGATTATTGAAGTCATTGAGGTCAATCGTGGTGTTGCCAGCGACACTTCCGGTGTAGACTTTACCGGTGACATCGTAGGCCTCGATCTTGCGGTCGTAGATTTTGACTTTGCCGTTAATCTGGGTGAGATCGACTTTGGAATAGACAAGAGTGTCGATCTGAATCGTCCCGGCGCCGTCGATATCAGGCAGGATGATAGGCGGGAGTGAATCAGCGGGCAGCGCGGAGCGATTCTCACCGGAGCCGGGAGTGGCTTCGGGGAACAGTTTGTCGTTGTCAAAGTGATGCGACGATAGCGCAAACTGGAAGAAGGGTTTGGTCAGCTTAGAACGGTCGATGTTCTTCATCGGCAGGAGATACGGGAAGGGCTTGATCAGCTTGCCGGTGAACGAAGCATCGGTTGAGACAAATTTGACGTTCATCGAATTGACCGCGATTGTATCTTTCTTGAGCGCCATGTCGGCATCGAAATGCGTGATCGGCTCGGGCAAATTCGGGCTTTTGTACGAGCAATCGGAAATTGTAAGGCGGCCGGTGACAGTCATGCTGGCGGCCTCTTTGGGGCGACCGTCGAAATTCAGGTCGAGGTCGGCTTTGCCCGCCAATTCGGGATTTCCGGTTTGCGGCAGGAAGGGCTGAAGGAAAGCAAGATCGATATGCCCTTTGAAATTGCCATTGACGGCAGGATTGGCGAAATCATTCACCGAGAGAGTGCCCGAAAATGGCTGACCGCCGAACTGCCCATCTTCGAATGCGAGCTTTAGCTTGTCGAGCGCGAATTCGAGAGGGATGCGCTTGACTTTAAGATCGCCGGTGAGGCCTTTCTTGGTCATAGAGAGGTCGGTGATAGTCGCGGTACCGTCGTAGGTCAGGGCCGGAGATTTGAGACTGTCGTAGACGGCGTGAGCGTCGAACGCGAAGTTGCCATCAAGAGTGAAATCGGACAGCGCGGCGAGCTTATCGGGCGGAAGAAGATTGATCAAATCTTTTGTTCCGACTTTTTCGGACTTTATTCTGACATCGGCAGTCGGTGTCGCGGACAGATTCGCGAGTTGCCCGGAAATGTTGAACAGTACGCCGTTGAGTCCCAGACCGACATCAGTCATTGTCAGCGAGCTTTGATTCATGTCATACGAGGCGTCGTAGTCAACACTCACGCTCATCGGCGGGAGTTTCTGCATGAAACTGAGCAACAGCGTATCGACAGATAGCTTGCCCTGAGCGTGGTAGACGCCGGCATTGGGATTGGCGACTGAAGTTGAAAGAGCGAGGCCCGAGACGTCGATCGAGCGGCTGGCGCTGTCATCGATAAATTTCACGACACCATTGTGTATTTCGATACCGTCAAAGGCAATGGCTGCCGCCGCGGGTTTGGCTTCGTCGGGGAGATTGGCAGCTTCCGGAACACTTGAGTCGACGGAGGCGAAGGAATAGTTGGTGAGCCCGCTCGCCAGTTTGTGCATGGCAATGGCGGGAGATTCGACCACCAGACGGCTGACGTGGACATTGCCGGAAATCAGCGGCCAGAAGGCGACTTTGACATCGACACTTGCGGTTTTGACAAACGAGTCGCCGTCGAATCCGGGCGGGTTGCCGAGTGAAACATCGTCGAGGCGAACACCTAAGCCGCCCCAGATCGAAAGCGAGGCGGCGCCGACGGAGACGGGCCGATTCAGTTTGGTCTGTACGGTATCAACGGCCAATTGTTTAATCTTCTCAACGGGGAAGAGGATTTTGATCAAGATGAATGCAATCAGTGCGAGGGCGACCAGGCCGCCGACAATCCAAACAGCCAATTTTGCAAATGTATTCATGGATTCCGTTCCTTTTGTCTGTACATGATACACGTCATGGTACGCTCAGGATGAGGGGAAAATCAAACAGAA
>CAYVWS010000046.1:10884-15646 GCA_964455535.1 uncultured Ignavibacteriales bacterium
AAAAGATCAAAAATCGAGGTATTCGCCGGGACGAAGGATTTTCACGGATGCCCTATCCCCTACTTTGAGGGCAAATTCGCCGGGGGAAGCATCGA
The DNA here is from genome assembly GCA_964455535.1 of uncultured Ignavibacteriales bacterium. Lineage (GTDB taxonomy): Bacteria > Zixibacteria > MSB-5A5 > GN15 > FEB-12 > JACRAV01. Next base: position 10,980 of record CAYVWS010000046.1, read on the forward strand.
TCACCGGAAAAGTGCTGTAGTGAAACGGCACGACGGTCTTGGGTCGCAGGAATTCGACGGCCTTGGCGGCGTCGTCGATGCCCATCGTGAAATTGTCGCCGATGGGCAGGAAGGCCAGATCGATAGCGTTCAACTCACCGATCAGTTTCATGTCATAAAAGAGTCCGGTATCGCCGGAGTGATAGACAGTTTTGCCATTGAGTGTCACGAGAAAACCGACCGGCGGGCCGGTGTAGATGTCGGCGTGGTCGCCGTAACCGCCTCCGTGGTGCGCAATTGTCAGTTTGACACGGCCGAAATCGAAATTGTGGCCACCACCGATATGCATCGGATGCACTTTGCAGCCATGCCGCTCGCATAGTTTGCTGAGCTCGAAATTGGCGATGATGGTTGCGTGGTTGCGCTTGGCGATACTGATGGCGTCGCCGACATGGTCGCCGTGACCGTGAGTCACCAGCACATACTGCACATCGATCTGGTCGGCCTCCACCGGTGAGTGCGGGTTACCGGAAATGTACGGATCAATGATGAGTCGATGCGAACCGTTGTGCAGCAAGACGCACGAGTGACCCAGAAATTGTGCGCGAGTCATGATCTCCTCCTTCGAGAGGCGCGATCAGGCGTCGGGAGCGAAGTCGGAAATAATTCCGCCGCCCAGGGTGATGTCGCCGTCGTAGAAGACGACTGTCTGGCCCGGCGTGATAGCGCGCTGTTTCTGAGCAAAGGTAATATGGACGCGGGTGTCGGTCAAGCGGGTCAGACGGGCGGGCGAGGCGGTGTGCTGGTATCGGATTTTCACATCGGCGGTTGGCGGCGGGTTGGACGGATCGCCGGCGATCCAGTTCACAGCATCAGCGACAAGCGAATCGCGATAGAGCGTGTCGTCGTCGCCAACAACAACACGATTAGTTTCAACTTCTATTTTCTGAACGTAGAGCGGCGTGCGATGCGAGATGCCGAGGCCTTTGCGCTGGCCGATAGTGTAAAACGGCGTGCCTTCGTGCTTGCCCAACACCTGACCGTCGTTGTCGACAATGTCGCCTTCGGTGAATTTCCGGTAGTGCTTCTCCTCCCATTCGGCGAGAAAGCGACGGTAGTTGTCGTCGGCGACAAAACAAATCTCGCGCGACTCGGCTTTTTCGGCGGTCCGCAAATTGTGACGGCGAGCGATTTCGCGGACTTCGACTTTGGTCATACCTCCGAGCGGCATCAGCGTTTTAGATAGTGCGCGCTGAGAAAGTCCCCACAAGACGTACGACTGGTCGCGGGTGCTGTCGACACCTTTACGGATACGCCAGCGGCCGTTTTCGCCCTGATCAATAATGGCATAGTGGCCTGTAGCGATGGCGTCGCATCCGAGCTGTTCAGCTTTGCGCAGGAAAGCGTCCCATTTGACCAGCGAATTACAGCGAACGCAGGGGTTCGGAGTTCGTCCCGCGCGGTACTCGGAAACAAAGTTTTCGATGACCTGCTCTTTGAAATCGGAGGACAGATTGAGCACATAGAAGGGCGCGTTGATCGCGTCGCAGACAAAGCGGCAATCGGTGATCGAGTCGAGCGTACAGCAGCGGCCGTCTTTGTGAATGTCGCCGCCGACCTCGACATAATCCCAAAGCTTCATGTGGGCGCCGACGACGTCGTACCCCTGCTCCTTAAGAAGAAACGCGGCGACCGATGAGTCGACACCGCCGGACATCGCTACCAGTATGCGCTTTGCCATACGAGCAATCATCCGCGGGCAGTGGGCGCGACTGGTGACATCGCGCGCAGACGTTCAATTATTGGCGGCAGGACCTGGAGCACGCGGTCGAGTTGCTCTTTGGTCGTCGAACGACCGAGCGAAAAACGAACCGCGCCCTGGGCAACGATGCGGTCGATGCCCATTGCGACGAGCACATGGGAGGGCTCGGTCGCGCCGGACGTACAGGCCGAACCAGACGAAACGGCGATTCCTTCGATATCGAGATTAAGCACGATCGATTCGCCCTCGGCGCCGGCGAAGGATAGATTGACAGTTTGCGGAATACGATTCTTGCGCGGCGAGTTCACATGGGTATGCGGAATTGCCGCAATGACTTTTTCGATGAAATAGTCAGCGAGTGAACCGAGGCGGTGGGCGTCGTCGTCCATCTTCTTTCCCGCGATGTCGAGCGTCTTGGCCAGTCCAACAATCATCGCGACATTTTCTGTGCCGGGGCGACGCTTCTTTTCGTGCGAGCCGCCGTAGAAGAGCGGGCTGATCTTGACGCCAGAACGGATGTAGAGCGCGCCGGCTCCTTTAGGGCCGTAGATTTTGTGGCCGGTTAGCGAGAGCATATCGACACCTAGCTTGCGGACATCGACAGAAATCTTACCGATTGACTGCACCGCATCGGTGTGAAACAAGATGCTCTTTGCGCGAGTGATCGCAGTCAGAGCGGCCAAATCCTGCACTGCTCCGGTTTCATTGTTTGCGTGCATTACTGAAACAAGGGCTGTTTGATCTGACACGAGACCGGCGAGGGTGTTAGGGTCGGCGAAGCCCTCGTGGTCGACCGGAAGGCGGTCGAATGTGAAACCGTGTTTGTGATGCAGAAATTCGGCGGGTTCCAAAACGGCGTGGTGCTCGGTCGCACCAACGATGATATGGTTCTTTTTCTGCTGCAACTGGAATGCTGTACCCAAGACCGCAATGTTGTCTGATTCGGTACCGCCGGAGGTGAAGAAGAGTTCGGCGGGCTCGCAGTTGATAAAAGCGGCGACCTGCTCGCGAGCGTTTTCGAGCGCGACTTTGGCGTCGCGTCCGTATTGGTGCACCGAACTGGCGTTACCGAAATGGCCGTGATAGAACGGCCGCATGGCCTCGACTACTTCGGGGGCGACGGGGGTGGTAGCATTGTGATCGAGATATATCGAGTCCATACCAACTCTTTCCGGATTACAGGTTCGATTAGCCGGCGTGCTCACAGGCGAGGGGCATCCGGCACGTACACATTAGAACGCGTATAATATAGTAAAGTGCCAGCGATCTGTAAATTTGAAGTTGTCGTGGGGTATGACTCGGGCGTAGTCGAGCCGGATCGGCCCGGCCGGCGACATGATCTGGACACCGGCGCCGTAGGTATAGGACAAGTTAGTGAATTTGATTTCTGATTCGCTGCGGAAGCCGTTCCCCATGTCGAAAAAGACCGATTGATAGAGCGGCCATTGACGGAAGAGATCGCCAAGTAGAGGCAGTTGGTTAAATATGGGAATGGTTCGCCAGCGAAATTCCTGATTGAACATCAGAATGAATTCTGCACCGGTTGGTTTGCCGTCGGAATCTTTCGGGCCAAGTTGATTGTCGGCGTACCCGCGCACGGTGTTAGCGCCGCCGAGATACTGGGCCTCGTCGACAAAGGTAAATTTCGGGTCGCCGTACTGGTGGGCCCAACCACCCTTGAGACGGGTGGCGGCGATCCAGCCGGGCCATACCACTTGATAGCTCGACCATTCGGGCTGAATCTTCACGAAGTTGCCGTCACCGCCCAGAATGCCGCCGTAGTACTGGATGTTGACTCGGGTCACCGAGCCACGTCGCGGAACAAACACGCTGTCGCGGGAATCGCGCCGGAATGCGAATGACAATTTGCGGCGGCTGGCGTCGGAAGTTGAGCCGCCCAGCGAATCGGCGATCTGTCCGGTGAGTTCGGTAAGTTTGACGCCGACATACTCAAATCCCAAGGTCGCTTTCATGGTCGATCCGAAGTTTGAGCTGGTTTGCGCTGAGACACTGAGGGCGGTGCGTTTGAAATCCTGAACTGGGTCGCGCAATCTGGGATCCCAGGTCGTGGAAATGGTCAGTGGAACGCGCATCCCGAAAAGCCACGGTTCGGTGAAGCTCAGGCGATATGAATGCGTGATCAGGCGGGTGTCTTTGCCCAGACCGAATCCATAGGTGGCGCTGACATCATAGCGGCGAGAGCCGAGGAAGTTCCGTTTGAGAAATCCGGCCGAGGAGGTCCATTCCAGGTCGCGGACCGTCGACTGCCCGGCGCCGGTGCGGAGTGTGACAGCGGCGGTCTTTCGCTCTTTGACTGCGAGCACGAAATCCGGGTGGAGGCGGTCTGCGCTCTGGGGAGACTGACGAAGTTGAAAAGTCGTGTAATAGCCCGATTCAAAGAGGCGCCGCTGTGAGTTTAGAATGTCGTCGCGACGGTAGACCTCTCCCTCGCTCAGCTTTAGTTCCCGGCGCGCGCAATACTCGGGGAAATCCTTCGAGCCCTCGACGGTCACCTTGCCGAAGCGGACCGACGAATCTGATTCAGCATGAAAGCGTATGGGAACTTCGGCCGACGTGACACTTGTGTCGATCATGAAATCAATCTGAGCATACGGAAAGCCATTGTTGGCGAGATAGGATTTCATTTCGAAAATAGCGGAGCGGATCTCAAGCGGGTTGGCGGGTTTACCGGTTTTGAGCGTATTCGCGATATTATGCAGGTTGGCGCCCATCGAATCAGGGTACGTGCCTTCTACTGTTTTGGGACCGTAAAGGAATTGCCGGCCCTCTTTGATCGACACACGAACAAGCGCATGGTCGTCCGGTACGACGCGTTCAATTGTCTCATTCACTTGGACGCCAAGGTAGCCGTTCAAAAAGTACAGATACTTGATTTCGAGCGTGTCGCGATTGATCGTTTCTTTTT
>CAYVWS010000047.1:0-13728 GCA_964455535.1 uncultured Ignavibacteriales bacterium
GACGCTTTGATTTGACTATGAAGTTTGGCTCTTACGATCCGCAGTTCGGCTTGACACCGCCCAAGTAGAGATAGTCGATCAGCTTCGTGATATCGCCGATATCGATTCCCACTGTGCCGTCGATATCCGCCTTCGACGGTACCGCCGGCGCCGGGCCGAACAGATACAAATACGCAATCAAAGCCGACAAATCCTCGATATCCGGCCCCTGATTGTCGTTGGTAAAATCACCGGCCAGACAAATAGAAATCTTTCCGGCTTTGGTCTCCGGCGTGTATGAATTCTCTCCGGTGTTGATCGTCGGCACTTGCCAGCCATACGAAGTCACACTGATCGGGAGATCGTATCCGGCCGGAATGTACGACGGCATCCTGAAATACAGCGAAAGTATCGGCCCTTCGCCGCAGCCAAGCTCCGAACCCGTCATAGACGAAAAGTCGATCTGATACGTGCGACGTTTGTTGACCGGATCTTCATTCACTATGTTCAACGTTGCACCGGCTGCGCGCGTACCGGCCAGCGACCCGGAATCAAGAATCGGCGGATATGTGCCCGCCCACGTGATCGGAATGGTCATCGACGACATCGCCAGACAGTTCTTGGAAGAGATATCGACTCGAACCTTCTTGCCCGGACTCGACGCGACATCGGCGACTTTCAGTGTATCGGCATACAGCTCGATGAACTCTGTCTTCATTACTGAGTAGCTCTTGGTCGGCGTCTGAACGGTCAACTTGACGTTATAGCAGCCGGGAGCATACGAGTGAGCCGGATTGGGTTCAGTCGAAGTCGCGCCGTCGCCGAATTCCCAGGAATAACCGGTGATCTGGCGGGTCGTGTTCGATACAAAATTCACAGTATCCGGACCGGGGCCGAACTTGGTGTCGGCGGTGATGCCGATGCCGCCGTATTCCATATATGCCGCACCGTACCCGACGTTGCAGACATTGTAGCCGATCCGCATATACCCGCCTTCGCCCCAGCCGCTTCCCCATGAATTTCGAAGAAACCAAACTCCTTGGGCATCATCCCAACCTACTAACACGACCGCGTGATTGATCGGGCTCTCGTTGACTTCGTTGAAAATGCCGCCGTGGTACCCCTGAAACGCCGAAGTAGCGGTGACACACACCGAAATCGGCCCGTACTGCATGATCGCCTGCTTCATCGCCGCGACGGTCGGCATCGTAAACTGCGAGCTGATATAGGCGTAATTGTCGATCTTGTACGGATGCTGGTATGGACAATGGCAGGTGCCGTTGGTCTGAGTGTACGGAAACGCCGTTTCCATCACTGCACCGGCATCGCCGCACGGATCGCCGTAGTTCAACAGATAATCGAACGCCAGCCAGCCGCCGTTGCAGCTCCAACCCGAGCGATTGCAGCTTACCAGCCACTGTTCGGAAAGATTGACATCCTCGTGTTCGAATAATTTGATCGCGCATTCCATCGCGCCGATGGTCGAAAAAGCCCAGCAGCTGCCGCACCCGCCCTGATTGCGAATAGGCGGCATCGCGATTGTGTCGCGCCAATCAAATCGCGACGGAAGCGTCGCAGTGCCCAACGCGGTATTGATATGCTCACGCGGCGGCGCAAATCCATCGGGCACGCGTGTGCCGCAAAGTTGATCCAGCGTATATTGGGTTGCTTCGTTTTGGTCAACGGTGAAAGTCCACCCTTTGTCGACTGCCTCTTTCTTGAGATCGGCGATGTCTTTGTTCGAAAGCTGAGCCACGGCCGCTTGACCGACAAATACTACAATCGCGAGAGCCAGCCATGTCAATGATCTGAGTTTGGAGAAAGAGTTGATAAGGCGCATTACGTTCCTCGTCTAAAAGGTTGTCATTCGCGCTGCGGAACGACTTTTTTCAAATATAACAACTTCTCAGTCGTCAAGCAACCCAAAAGATTGCGCCGCAAGCCGTTATCTGCGCCGCCCAAAATCCTCGATACCCGGCATTCGTCCTCTACCCTCGATCCCGCAACAGGAATATCCACTGCACGAAACCAAAAGCATCACCGTCCTTGACAACAAGGGAATCGGGCAAGATGTTATCGATAGAATAGTCGCTATGAATGTCGGGGTGGGATATGAGATGGCGAAATCTCTTTGTCGGGTGTAGTGTCGTCCTTCTGCTTTGTCTGTCGTCCGCGACCGCCGATACCAGAAATATCAATTGTGCGACGGATATCGCCGGCTGCTGCTGTTTCGGCGCGCGGGGAAATGTCGATTGCGATTTTAATGACGTCGTCGATATTCTGGACCTCGCCGTCCTGATCGATCATCTGTTTATCGACTTCACTCCACTTCCCTCATATGACGAAGCGAATGTGGACGGCGAGGGGACTATCGACATCTCCGACATCACCCGACTGATCGATCACCTGTACATCTCGCAATCGATCCTCCCCGTTTGCCCCGGAATTGTTAATCATGCCCCGAGAACACGAATCGGGGGGATGGACAGCACTCTCCAGCCGTTCATCAATACCCTTACGCCCAACGCGGTGAACACGGGAGTGGCACGCTTGTGGTTGGCCGACGACAAGTTGGATCACCCCTATGAACCCCAGCCGCTCTCATACCAATGGCGGCTTTATGGCCCCTACGACTCCGCAACCACGGCATCGATTTACAGCCAATTCAGAAAGGTCGTATTTGTAACAACCGACGACGAAGTACTCCCCACCGGACAAGCCAAGTTCATCCCGTTCTGCGACACGACCTGGTCGCCGATTCCGCCCTATGTGCGGGTCACTTGCGATACCATGTTCGTAGATACAGTGTCACGCGCCAATCGATTCGGCACTCTTGATACGTTGCTCGCTGTCGAATCCGATGAATTTACTACCAACCCGACCTTCAGCAGAGTAGCTATCCGGTCGGGTAGCGGAAGCGACTCCACATCCGACTCGAGCACTACCGTATTGTACGACTTCTTCCGCGACGCACCGAATGATGTGACTACTCTCGGCTTCTTCATTCTCTGGGTGAGAGCCATCGACCACGACTTCCCACCTAAAGCCGACCCCGCCCCGCCGTTTGAGAAGATGTTGATTGTCGATCCCAAGCATGAAAACGACCTGATAATTGTCGATGCCCAGATATCGTATGAGATCAACGCCCGCAAACTGGCGCCCGCAAAAGCATTCTGGGACAGCGCCATCGATCGCTGGCGCCCGGGAATTTCACACTCTTATCACATGATCTCACAGTCGACCGGGAATATTCTCTCCGCCATTGATCTGTTGAGCCACAAAGTCGTCATCGTGCTCAGCGATGATGTCGTCAAGGGTGTGGCTGGAACTACTTATATCGCACGAAACCTGATTAGCGCCTCTGTCGGGGGAACGAATGTCTGGTATTGCGGGCGGACTATGATGTTCGGAAACGAAAGCGGGCCGCCCTCATTTCCCCCACCGCTTGGACTGCTCGGCCCCTGGCTCGATATTACTAAGTACGGTTTTGGGGGCTGGAGTTGGTATTACACGCAAGAGCCGAGTGTGCGCGTTGAAGACTTCATCGGCGCCGATCCAATCGATTCCTCGGCATGGCCAATTCTCGTTATCGACTCGGCGAATTTGCATTCGCGGTATAGTTGGGGTGGTGAATACTACCCTCCATGGGTGGATTCTCTTGCCGCCTTACCGGAGGTTGCGGGTTTTTGGCTTACCGAGGAAGCCGAGGTACTTTACAACTATAACTCGCTCTACACGGGCTACCACCCCCTAATCATCTCTCAAGACTACTTCTTCGACGGCAAGCCCGTCGTCTATCGAATCGACCGCACTGCGTACCGCCTCTTTGTCTCATCGTTCACGCCCTACTCGCTGGCCGGCGACTCTGTCGGCGGCGCCGCGCAGGTCTTCGTCGACAGCGCGCTGAACTGGTTGTACCAACCGTTCAATCTTGCACCACACCAATCGAGCACATCAACAGCTTTGGGTACTGGCTCCAGCCGCGTAGGTACAAGAACCAACGGCGACGCCCTTCGCATGAAGTCTCAGAGGGTGCAACCATGAAGACCATGCTTCGCATTATTGCCGTCGCAGTTCTCATCGGCACTTCGGCGATTGCCGCCGACAATCTGCGAAAAAGTAGCATCCGAGGCGCCGCATCGCCCGATTACAATTCTGCTGAACACAATGTCGGCGGCGTGGCCCTGGGGGTCAGCAATAGCGGCTCGTTCGGCGATGGCTTCCTGAGAGACCCGTACGACCAATTCACCGGTCGGCTGATTCGCCCCTGTCAGGTTCCGATTGGCTCAAGTACCATGTACTTGTATGCTGGAACACTCTGGATCGGAGGAGTCATTGGGACTGACACCCTTGTTTCCACCGGAACCGACGGTTGGTCCCAACCCGCGAATGAGTTTCATCCCGATAATTCCCCCGACGGCGTTATGCAGTACCGATCGATCTACTCATCAGGTTTGCCGCGTGTCGGCGCAATCTCTGAGCAGGATTTTGTGACATCCTACTACGACACCTGTACCGCCTCCTGTCCGGGACTTTCCACCGACGAAATCGATCATCGGCCGCACAAACCGCTGCACATCCGCGTTGACCAAAAGACCTACGCTTGGAGCCATCGGACCGTATACAACACGACATTCTTCGACCTCAGAATCACCAACATCGGCGACTCGACCATTCATAATGCGTATGTCGGCGTCTACGTCGACGGCGATGTCCACTCGCTTTCTGACCCGAACGGTTTCTTCGACGACATCAGCGGCTACTTCGCAACCCTTGCTGATACGATCGAAAACTGCGAATTCGAACGGCAGATTCCCACGGCCTGGCTATCCGATATTAACGGCAAGCTGACCGACGACCACCCGGTTCCGAATGTCACCGCGACGGCGCTTTTGAACGCCCCGTTCGAATCGGAAACCGTGTCCTTTAATTGGTGGGTTAGCAATGTAAATTCGGAAGAGGATTTTGGCCCAACGCGCAGAGCGAATCAACGTGAATTTGGCACCGGCGGCAGCGGAACTCCGGCCGGCGACCGGAACAAATACTGGCTGCTCGGCAACGGCGATATCGACTACGATCAGGCAATGATCTCATCAATATCTCCGCCCGATACGATTTGGGAAATCCCAAGCCGAGAGACTTCTTTCAACCTCTCCTTCGGGGCCGATGCAAAGTATTTGCTTTCGGCCGGGCCGGTCGACCTCGCACCGGGGCAATCGTGTCCGTTCGTCTTTGCCTTTGTCGGAGGCCGTAACTTTCACACCGTCGAAGACAATAACCACAACCTTCCCGAATATCCGTGGATATTCGAAGCGAATCTCGGGTTCGCCGACCTGAAGCGAAGCGTCAAGTATGCCTCGCTTGTCTACGACAATCCCGGTGTCGACACCGATACCGACGGATACGCCGGCACGTTTCTCGTCTGCGGTCTGGATACGACGTGGGTCACCGGCGACGGTGTCCCGGATTTTCGTATCGCCGAGCCACCGCGAAAGCCGCAAGTGTGGGTCACGCCGCAAAGCAGGGGGGCGATAGTCCGATGGAATGGTCAGGCAACCGAGCGCAACCGATGGTCAGTCGACGGTCGGCTTGATTTCGAAGGATATGCTGTCTACCTGAAAACACAAGGAGACTCAGCGGGCTTCGAAGAAGTCGCCGGCTATGATATCGAAGATTATTTCAAGGTCGCGTACGATGTTCCCAATAACCTGTGGCAACTTGATCCGACCGCCTGGACCATTGAAGAGCTGCGCTGCACATATGCGCCGTCGGGTTGCAACGACTCTGGCTGGTCGGTAACCGACTACACCAAAGCCCACCCGTTGATTTTCCCGGCTGTTCACGATTCGATCTTCTACTTTGTGCCGGTGGGCTGTAACACCCACCGCTTCGGTTACGAAACCCCGATCGTCAAAACCTATCCTGAGGCACCAAAGCCACGCTGGTCGCGCGCGAGCGACGTGCCGCTGGATTCACTTTCAATCTATCTGACCGAAGACCGCTGGTTCAAGTACTACGAGTATCAACTGACCCTTGAACATCTGTCACCGACTGACACCTATCTTGTGTCCGTCACGTCGCTTGATTACGGTAAGGCCTCGCTGACCGAATACACGCCGATGGAATCGGCAATCGGCGAAGCTGCGGTTGCGGTCACACCGCTTGTGGGCTCCAATTGCTGCGTCGGGATCACCGGCAATGTCGACTGCAGCCCCACCGGCTCTATCGATATCGCCGACTTAACCGCGCTTATCGATTACTTGTACATCAGTCTGTCGCCGCCCTGCTGTACCGGCGAGGCCAACGTCGACGGCGACCCTGACAACGTTATCGACATGTCGGATCTAACCCGCCTGATTGATCACCTGTTTGTCAGTTTCTCGCCAGTCGGTTCCTGTCACTAAGCTGTCCGGAAGCAGCCGGTCGAGAAACTGACGATCTCAATTTCATACAATCGTCGGCCTCTTCGTCCTTGACAGGGCAGGCAATTGTGATAGATTATATAGATAATTGAGTCGTTTTTGTAGTCGGGGTAGGGTATGTATCTTCGAACATTCTGGACGAGTTTAATCCTAAGTGTAATAGTAGCGGCGGCATGGTGCTCTGAGTCACAGGCGGATATCAATTGTGCCGCCGATATCGCCGGTTGTTGCTGCCGTGGAATACGCGGCAATGTCGACTGCGATTTCAACGACGTCACCGACATTCTCGACCTCGCCGTTCTGATCGACCATCTGTATATCAGCTTGGCCCCCCTGCCGTCGTACGATGAGGCCAACATCGATGGCAAGGATCAGATCGACATTTCCGATGTCACGGCTCTTATCGACTATTTATACATCCATCTCACTCCTCCGGCGAATTGCCCCGGCGGATTTATCAACCACCCGCCGGTTACTTCCATTGTGATGATCGACAGCGGCCTTCAACCGTACGTCAACACGGTGACACCCTTCGCCGGAAATCCGGGCGTGCACTATTCATGGATCGGAACTGACAAAGCTGACCACCCCTACGATTCCGCCGATTTGTCCTATGAGTGGCGCGTCTACGGCCCGTACGATTCGCTGACAATGGCCGCCGTTTCTTCGCAGTTTGTCACCTCGGTCTTTATTACCCCGACCGGGCAAATGTATCGCAAGGGACACGGCTATAAGTTCACCTATTGTGACACGATATGGATTCCGACACCGCCCTATCTACAGATTACCTGTCGGGATCTTCTGATCGATACCGTGCACGTGTCCAATGCCTTTGGAACGCTCGATACAATCTTTGATGTCGACAATCCGGCGTTCGCACAAAATTCTTCTTTCAACACGATCGCCTTGCACTCAGGCACAGCCGGCGATTGGACCACGAGCGACACGTCTGCCTTTCTGCGAGACTTCTTTCACGATTCTCCGAGCGACACAACGCGAATTGAATACTGCGTGTTCTGGGTGCGAGCAATCGACCACGATCCCAGCCCGCTTGCCGATCTGGCGCCGGCCTTCAAGTCATTTCCTATTGCCGACGCGAAGCACGAACTCGATGTACTGATCGCTGATGCCATGATCTCCTACACGATCAATCCGGCGATTTTGGCAAGAGCAAAACTCTATTGGGATGGCGCCCTGTACCATTGGAATCCGTTCGTAAAATACAAGTGGCATACAATTTCACAGTCCAGCGGCAATGTCCTTCCGCTCAAATTGCTGTTGCAGCATAAGATTGTCATAGCCCTCTCCGACGACGTGATCAAAGGTGTGCTCAACACGGTGGATATCACCAAAAAGGTAATCGCTGCTTCCACCAATCAGACGAGTTTCTGGGTTTGCGGGAGAACTTCAATTGCCGGAGACGAGGCGATGTCGCCGCGAACGTACACTACTTTTCACATAGGTGCGATCGGCCCTTGGATGGGAATCAGCACGTTTCCCTATAGCGGATGGGATTATTACGCCTTGTTCTTTGAACCAAGTAAGCGTATCGAAGACTTTGTCGGCGCCGACCCGACTTTGCCATTCGGCTGGCCATCACTAACAGTCGACTCGTCATATCTTCACAAACGCTACGGTTGGGGCGGAGGCACCTATTTCCCATGGATCGACACCCTGGCGGCGCTGCCGGAAGTGACATACTTCACGCCGACTACCGACGCCGAGATCCTTTACACTTATCGTTCCAAGTATGTGGGCCACCACCCCATAGTCCCTGACTCAATGTTCTTCGCCGGAAAACCGGTCGTCTATCGCATAGAAAGAGGCACCTCTCGACTCTTCGTATCCGCATTCACGCCGCTTTCGCTGGCCGGTGACAACTACGGCGGCGCCTCCCAGGTCTTTGTCGACAGCACGCTGAATTGGCTATCCATTCCTTTCAATACGGTCATGTATGAATCGGTGAAACCAGGTGGGGTGAAACCATCCGCACCGCCGGGAAGCTTTGACAAAGAATCGCCAGTGGAAGGAAGGAAACAATGAAGATCGCCCTCTATGCTGTTATTTCGATGTTGCTTACATCAGAGATCTCTGTTGGCCGCTCTGCTATAGACCAAAGTCGAGACTCTGCTTCAGAAGTCGCGGCACCGAATGGTGTGCCTGCGTACTGTACCGCCGAGCACAATGTCGGCAATATGGCAATGTCGATCACAAACCAGGGGGTCTTTGGTTCAGGTATGGCGGTTCAGTCAATCGATTGTTTTACCGGCCGGACCGCTCGATCGTGCCAGTATCCGAAAGACTCAACGAGTAAATATCTTTTTGGCGGCGCAATCTGGGTTGGAGGGATTGTGGGCAGCGACACTCTCGTGTCGGTCGCCTTCGATGGGTGGGAACTGGGCTTTGAAATGCATCCCGACGCCGCGCCTTCTGGAAACATTCAGTATCGATCAACCATAGGGCCGGTATCAACCCGGGTTGGTGCTGTGTCCCAGCAGGACTTCCTGACTGAGTATTTCGATACATGTCGCACCGGATGTTTCGGCCTTTCCAATGACGCGACCGACCACCGCCCGCACATTCCACTCGGTCTTCGAGTCAAGCAACGAACCTTCATGTGGAATGAGCCGTTCCTGGAAAACCTCGTTCTGCTTGACCTCCAAATTACTAACATGTCGGCGAATAGCATCCAGAAAGGATTCGTTGGCATATATGTCGACGCCGACGTGTTTTACGACGATGATGTCAACGGCTTTGGTGATGACTATTCCGGGTATTTTTCCCAGGTGACGGTGCCGGACATTGCCTGTGCCGCCACGCTTGAATCGCCCACTGCCTGGTCGGCAGACAACGATGGCGATTTGGAACAGTGGAAGCACCATGCGCCGCACGTGACCGCCACTACCCTTCTAAAGGGCCCATCGGACGGAGCATCGATCTCGTTCAACTGGTGGGGAAGCAACTCCTCCTCTTATCTCGATTACGGACCTACGCGGCTGAACAACGCTCGCGACTTCGGCACCGGAGCCACTGGCACGCCCACTGGAGACCGTAATAAGTACTGGCTTCTCAGCAATGGAGATATAGACTTCGATCAGCCGTTTGTGTGGTCAATCACGCCAACCGACTCGGTGTGGCAATATCCAAGCCGGGACTTTGTCTACTGGTATTGGGATGGGAGTGATACCAAGTACCTGCTGTCGGTCGGGCCGTTTGACTTGTCGCCGGGTGAGTCAGTCCCGCTTGTCTTTGCATATGTCGCAGGCAAACGCTTCCACACCGACTCCCTGAATTTTGGCAATCTCCCCCTAAACCCGGGCATCTACGAATCTCACCTGAACTTTGAAGACCTGAAGAAAAACATCGTCTGGGCCAATTGGGTCTACGATAACCCGGGTGTCGACACCGATTCCGACGGTTATGCCGGTCCTTATGTCGTATGCGACAATGAAACCACTTATGTCAAAGGCGACGGCGTCCCGGATTTTCGCGCCTCCGTTGCGCCGCCTCGGCCCGTCACCAGTGCTTCGGCCGGCAGCGGATCAATAACACTGCGCTGGAACGGTGCGGCCAGCGAGTTGTCCCGGGATTTTCTAACACGCGCGCCCAACTTTGAAGGATACAACGTCTATCTGAAAAACTCGGGAGATGCGTTCGGCTTCCAGAAAGTGGCCAGCTATGACGCAGAAGACTATTTCAAGGCGAGATATGACGCTTCCAATCACTCCTGGCTTGTTTCTCCCGTGCCTCTGACAGGTGCAGACTTGAGGTGCATGTATGCCCCGGGCGGGTGCGGCGATACTATGTGGTCGGCGACTGAATTTGTACGCACTCACCCTTTTGTGCTTCCTGGATTTGCTGATTCCATTTTTTACTTTGTTCCCGTCGGCTGCAACGCGTCGAGGTTCGGATTCGAGACACCCATCCTCAAATCATATCCAGAAGCGCCCAAACCGCGCTGGAAACATGCAAGTGATGTTCCTCCAGACTCGGCGTCGCTGTATCTAACAGATGATGGCAAGTTCAAGTACTACGAATACGAATTGACTCTCGAGAATCTAACTCCAGTTGACACGTATTACGTTTCGGTAACGGCCTTTGATTTCGGGAGAGCAACTCTTGGCGACAACGTTTTGCGCGAGTCACCGGTTGACTTTGCAGACATTATGATTGTCCCTCTCGCCAAATCCAATTGCTGTGCCGGGATCACCGGCAATGTCGATTGTAGTCCCACCGGCTCGATCGATATCGCCGACTTAACCGCGCTTATCGATTACTTGTACATCAGTCTGTCGCCGCCCTGCTGTACCGGCGAGGCCAACATCGACGGCGACGCAGAGGGCGTGATCGACATATCAGACTTAACGCAGTTGATAGATTTTCTCTATATCAATTTTGCCGTGCCAGCAGGGTGTCAATAAGACGGAGGGCTCAAGACAATGTCACACATCGAAGCGCTGATTTATGAGTATTTGGAGTGGAGCGGTTATCTTGTAAAGCGCAACACGAAAGTCGGAAGACTGGGTCATGGCGGATGGGAGACCGAACTTGATGTTGTGGGATATCACCCTCAGAGCAGGATCCTTGTCCACTACGAACCGTCGCTTGACGCCCACAGTTGGAGCAAGCGGATGCAGCGTTACGAGAAGAACTTTAAGGCAGGACGGAGATATATTTTCGAGACACTATTCCCTTGGTTGCCCAGGAATACTCCGGTAGATCAGATTGCGGTCTTTCCAAGTCACCCAGAAGGCCGCAACGATATCGCAGGCGGCCGGATTTTGGCAGTAGACGAATTGCTTGCACAGATTGTGGAAGCTGTTAAGGTCGCCGGTGTCGCGAGTCGAAATGCGATTCCCGAGCAGTATCCACTCCTGCGAACAATCCAGCTCACTCATGTTGGTTACTACGGGAGAATGAAAAGCACAGCACAGAAAGAGAAATCGACTCGATCCTGAGAATGCAGCTGCGTACCCTACCGCTCAATTTTGAGCGCCGCCAGAAATGCTTCCTGCGGGATTTCAACGGAACCGATCTGCTTCATGCGCTTTTTCCCCTCTTTTTGCCGCTCAAGCAATTTGCGCTTTCGCGAAATATCGCCGCCATAGCACTTGGCTGTGACATTCTTGCGAAGCGCATGAACGGTCGCTCGGGATACTACCCGGCTTCCGATCGCCGCCTGAATCACTACCTCGAACATCTGGCGCGGAATTAATTTGCGGAGCTTCTCGTTCAACTGCATCCCCCAGTTGTACGCCTTCTCGCGATGAATAATCACCGAAAGCGCGTCCACCGGATCGCCGTTGACGAGGATATCGAGTTTGACCAAATCCGATGTGCGATAGTATGGCAATCCATAATCGAACGACGCATACCCGCGCGTGATTGATTTGAGCTTGTCGTAGAAATCAAAAATCACTTCTGAAAGCGGAAACGCATACGTCAAGCTCGCGCGCGTCTGCGACATGAACTCGGTCGTCTTGTACTCACCGCGCCGCTCGGTCCCCAATTTCATAATCGCGCCGATATACTCGGCCGGCACGATAATCTGCGAATCGACATACGGTTCTTCGATCCGCTCGATATTCTGCGATGGCGGCATTTCGGCCGGATTGTCGACAACCTGCATCGTGCCGTCGGTCTTGTACACATTGTACTCAACGTTTGGCACCGTGTTGATAATCGTCTGATTGTACTCTCGCTGCAGTCGCTCGGTGATGATCTCCATGTGCAAAAGACCCAGAAATCCACAGCGAAAACCGAAACCCAAAGCGGTCGACGATTCCGGTGTATACGAAAGCGAGCTGTCATTCAAGCGAAGTTTCTCAAGCGACTCGCGCAGTTCGGCGAAATCTTCCGCGACTGCCGGATAGAGCCCGGAAAAGACCATCGGCTTGACATCGACAAACCCCGACACCGCCGCGCTCGCCGGTCGGTCGACATGCGTGACCGTGTCGCCGATTTTCGTATCTGCAACTTCTTTGATCGACGCGAAAAAGTATCCGACTTCGCCGGCGCGCAGATCTTCCTGCGGAAATTGCGCCAGCCGCAAAAAGCCGACTTCATCGATTTCGTGTGATTTGTCCGTGGAGAAGAACTTGACCCGGTCGCCTTTCTTGAGTGTCCCATTAACCACTTTGACAAACGGCATCGCGCCGCGATAAGTATCAAAAATCGAATCGAAAACCATCGCCTGCAGCGGCGCGTCGGCATCGCCCTTCGGCGGCGGTATCGTCGCCACTATTGCTTCAAGCAACTCGCCAATACCGATTCCGGCCTTCGCCGACACCCGCAAGACATGCTCGGTGTCGCCGCCAATCAGATCGATAATGTCTTTGGCGACCTGATCGGGGTTGGCGCTCGGCAGATCGATCTTATTGATCACCGGCAAAATTTCCAGATTGTTCTCCATCGCCAGATAGAGATTGGAAAGCGTCTGCGCCTCGATCCCCTGCGCCGCGTCGACAACCAGAATCGCGCCTTCACATGCCGAGAGTGAGCGAGAGACTTCATAGGTAAAATCGACATGCCCCGGCGTGTCGATCAGATTGAGCTGGTACATCTCGCCGTCTTTGGCGCGATAATCCAGCCGGATGGCGTGGGCCTTGATAGTAATCCCGCGCTCCTGCTCCAAGTCCATCGAATCGAGCACTTGCGCATGCGTCATCTGCCGCTTGTGAAGAGTGCGGGTTTCTTCAAGCAGACGATCCGCCAGGGTCGACTTGCCGTGATCGATATGGGCGATTATCGAAAAGTTGCGAATTTTACGTATGTCGTGCATCGTTTCTCTTATTCAAAACCGGCAGGCCAGGCCCGCCGGGTAGGCAAAGGTAGGGAAATCACCCCGGTAAGTCAATTTTAGGAATAGCCGGTGCTTACTTCTTCAAATACGCCGCCAACTGGTCGCGGACTTCGGACTTGGAAATATTGCTGATCAGGTTACCTTCGTAGGCAATCGAAATCTGCGACGTCTCTTCGCTGACCACGACAACTACCGCGTCGGACACTTCAGTTACCCCAATCGCCGCCTTATGGCGCATCCCGAACAGCTTGCTGTACCGCTGATTTGACGTCAGCGGCAGCGACGCCGCCGCGGCAATGACATACTCGCCCGCGATCAACACTGCACCGTCGTGCAATGGCGTATATGGGGTGAATAGCGTCACCAATAGCTCGTTTGAAAGCGCCGCGTTCATCTCTTTTCCGGTCTCGGCGAAATTGCGTAGTCCCGTTCGACGTTCAATGACAATCAACCCACCATAGCGAAGTTCCGCCAGTCGCAACGCAGCGCGGGTGACTTCTTCGAGCGTCTTTTTCTGCTCCAACC
>CAYVWS010000047.1:13828-15450 GCA_964455535.1 uncultured Ignavibacteriales bacterium
AATATCGATCGCGTCTTTCCACCCGAACTTCAGAAAATCGTATTGTAACGAGCCGGTCATTGTGTGTTTACCGCACCAAGTACTTTAAGCGCCTGCGCTGTCTCGCGCACATCATGCACGCGAATTATCGCCGCGCCGTTGATCGCCGCCCAAACTGCCGCCGCCAGCGATCCACCCAAGCGGTGATCGGCCGGCGCACCCGAGTCGAGCACTCCAATAAACGACTTTCGCGACGCTCCCACAAGTAGCGGCAGATTGTGCCGCTGAAACTCCTTCAGACAGGACAGGATCGTCACATTATCGACTGGCCTCTTGCCGAATCCGATTCCCGGATCGAGGATCAGCTTCGAGCGATCAACGCCCTTCGAGAGAGCAAACGCAATTCGTTCGTTAAAGAACTCGTTGATCTCGCGAACAGCATCGACGTACTGCGGATTCTCCTGCATCGTGCGCGGCGTACCGAGCATATGCATGAGTATCACCGGCGCTTTCGTATTGACGGCGACCTCGGTCATCTTGGAATCAAATCTCAGCGCTGAAATATCGTTTATGATGTCCGCACCGACGTCAATGGCTCTTCGCGCGACTTCTGCTTTGCACGTATCAATCGAAATCGGAATCTCCGAAATCTTCCGAATCGCCTCTATCACCGGCACCACCCGACGAAGCTCTTCGTCGACCGACACCGACTCCGCTCCCGGCCGCGACGATTCCCCGCCGACATCGATGATCCCCGCCCCTTCGTCAATCATCTGTTTGGCACGCTCAATCGCCGACTCGACCGTCACAAAATCTCCACCATCCGAAAACGAGTCGGGCGTGACATTAAGTATCCCCATGACAACCGGAACGGATAGATCTAGATTTCGCCCCGAAGGCAATCCAATTTGGGAAATTACGGCTCGCATCTGCCCCAATATGCACAGTCCGGTGGTCCGGGGCAATCAACTGTGCAGAGAACGAAACTGACCCTGCGCCTGTCTTCTTGCGCGGCAGACTTCCTGCCTGCCAGCACTGAAAGCTCGCTTTTCTGTCAAGAACAGATCACGATACGAATTCCTCTCCCGTTGGGAGAGGATGTCACAGCGTGAAAGGTGAGGGAACTAGCTGAAAACAAACGCATCACGTGAAGATCCAAGACGCCCCCTTACTCTTTCCCACTTCAACGAATCCGATTATATTCCCCCCATGTCCCTGTACATTTTCTCCGACGCCCACCTTGGCTCCGGTCCGCCCGAGCACGACCGCACCAAAGTCGAGCGCATCGCCGAACTCTTTGCGCTCGTCCGCGCCGACGGTGACCGACTGATCATCTTGGGTGACCTGTTTGATTTCTGGTTTGAGTACAAACACGCCATCCCGAAAGACCACCACGAAGTCCTCTTCATGCTCCGCGAACTGGTCAAAGCGGGAATTCACGTCGACTATGTCAGCGGCAATCACGATTTCTGGATGGGCGACTTTTTCGAAACGCAAATCGGCGTGACGGTCTCGCGCGATCATCTCGATTTAGAATACAACGGCCTCAAACTGCATTTGCTCCACGGTGACGGTCTGGCCGAGGCCGACGGCGGCTATCGTTTCCTAAAGCGCATCCTGCGCAACAAATTCAATATTTGGCT
>CAYVWS010000048.1:0-7857 GCA_964455535.1 uncultured Ignavibacteriales bacterium
GCTCATTCTTTCGGCGTTCGATTCAGTTCCGCTTGAGGACTGGGCGCTTTCGATGTGCGCCTCGGGGCTGGCCAAATCCACCGATGATTTTGATCGTTTATATAAGCAGACTCTCCACGCCGCTCAGTGTCCTAATGCCACCCGCAATTGGGCACAGGTGGTGCGTCAGTTGGTTCAGCGCGGCTGTTTGTTAGTCGATCCCGACGACGCCCGTCTGACTGTCACGCCTTCAGGCAAAGCCGCATCGCAATCGGGTTTGACCGTGCGCCAGAGCGCCAAACTGAAAGCCCTGGTCGAGCGCTTTGCGCCGGAGACTTCGTTCGGTTGGATCGCGGTCGCGCTGGCGGTGCCCGACTGGCAGCTCCCGCCGCAATTGCTGACCCGAATGGAGCACCGCCAGAATCTTCCGGTCAAAATGCTTTATCAACGGTTCGATCATTCGGTCGAGGAAGCGATTCCGCTTTTGCCTTCAGAGCACCGTCGCCAACCGCTGTCATATCAATCCGCGGCGGCCTTGAAAGCATTATTGCTTTTGCACGATTGGACCGCGCTTACTCCGGTACAGAAACTCGAAGAGCGGTATCAGCTGCATCTTGGGCAGATTCTGTCGCTGGGTGATACTGCCGCGCATCTGGTGCATGGGATCGCCGCGATCATCGAAGCCGGCGATATCGAAAGTCCGCGCGTGACCATGCTGCGCGATCTGGCTTACACCCTTCGCCACGGCCTTTCGAGCGCCCTTGTCGATCTGCATCGCCGCTTCGGCGATCTGCTGACGCGCGCCGATCTGCGCCTGCTTTCGGATTCCGGCCTCACCACGGTCGCCGAACTCGCCGCCACCACAGCAGAGCGGCTCGAACAGATTTTGCACAACCCCATAAAGTGTCGCGCTCTGGTCGAGCGCATAGGAGAATTTCACGAGGAGGTAGACATGAAGAACGCAACTCTGATCCCCAACGCCGCCGGTTTCGCGCCGGATTCGGTGGAAGTCGACGGTACCTTCGAGCAGGATCGGTATCTGGTCAAGATCAACGGCTTCCCGGTTCGTCTGACCGGCAAATCGTTCAAGTATTTCGCCAAGCTGGCCTGGTGGCGACGTCAGCAGCCGGCCGGCTGGATTTACAAGGACGATATCGAAATCGGTTTCAATCAGGCCCGGTATCTTTACCGGATGAAAAACGAGATCAACACGGAGCTTCGCGCCGACTGGCCGATTGTCGAAAACAACCGTCTGGGGTACTACCGGCTGGATATCGACCCCGGTCGAATTCAGATCAATCTGGACAACCTGCGGAATCACCCCGACTACGAGATTCGCAGCTTGGCGACAGTCCAGTAGGGCTGGGGTTGCCCCTGATATGTGAGCGGTGCACGGACTCATGTATCGCTTTGATTTGCCAAAGGCCGGTGTACAGAAAAGTACGCCGGCCACTCAATTTTTAGCCGTACCGCCACCCGGTAGGCCAATAATATAGGTTGTTATGTAATATCGGGTTGCAGTAATCAGGTGAAGTAATAAGCAATCGATTGACATTCCCGCGGCAATTCGGGTACTTGGACTTCGGTTATTTTTTTATTGGCCGATATTGATACGGAATGGACATGTCCAAGCACATCCTGATTCGCAGCCAAAGCCGTCTGCCGGTGATCAGCTCTGACAAACTGACCGAATACCCGGTCCTGCCGCTGATGACCGGCGTTCTGTTTCCGGGGATGACTTTCACTATTCAGGTCGGCAGGCCTGAAAATCTGGCGCTGATTGAGGCGTCGGCCGCGAATTCGTCGCGCTTCATTGCGTCGTATTCACGAGCCGAAGTGGAAACACCCGGCCCGCCGCCGATTCATCAGGTCGGTGTCTTTGCCGTGGTGCGCACCATCACCGAAGGAGCCGCCGGCTCGAAGATCGTCACCATCGAAGGGCAGTCTCGGGCGATTATCAAAGATATCACCGCCGACGAACCGTCGATGGCGGCCATCGCCGGCGAAGTAGAGTCGGCGCCGTTCGTTTCGCGCATTATCCGCGACCGGATGGATCAGGTAATCGCGGTAGTCAACGAGTTGACCCAGCTCGACCCGATGTACTCGCCTGAACTGACTAATGTGATCCGAATGAATGTCGAGGACCCGTCGCTTTTTGCCGACCGGGTGGCCGCTAATTTCCATTTTTCGCTGGCCGCCAAACAGGAACTGCTCGAAGCGATCAATCTCGACTACCGATTCGAACGCCTTCTATTCTTTCTAAATAACGAACTCGATCGCGTGGTGACCGTACTTTCTGTCAATCGCAATACCAAACAGCGCATTCAGGAAGAGCAGAGGAAGTATTACCTCCGCCAGCAGCTTCATGAAATCAGGCGGCAGCTCGGCGAAGATTTCAGCGAGGAAAAAGAAGCTGCTCGGCTTCGCAATCTGATCAAGAATACCGCGCATTTGCCGCCCGAAGTTGTCGCGCGTTCCCGAATCGAAGTCGATCGCTTGTCGCAGCTTTCGCCGGCGTCGGCCGAGTACGGCGCGACCAAGAATTATCTCGACTGGATCATGAACCTGCCGTGGGGGAAGACCGCACCGCACGAGTATCAGATGGCCGATGTCGAGCGGATATTGTCCAGCGACTATTTCGGCCCGACCTCGCTCAAAGAGCAGATTCTTCAGCGGCTGGCAGTGCGCCGCCATGCCGGCGTCGCCGATGAAAGCCCGACGCTATGTTTGGTCGGAGCTCCCGGTACGGGGAAGGCCTCACTAGCTAAAGCGATCGCCAAAGCCCTCGGCAAAGAATTCGTTCGGATATCAGTTGGCGGCATCACCGATATCGCTGAGATTAAGGGTTCGCCCCGCACCTATCTCGGCGCCTTTCCCGGAAAAATTCTGCGCACCCTGCGTGAGCTGGGAACGTGCGACGCTGTCATGCTGATCGAGGACCTCGACTATTTCAATGTCGACAACAACTCATCGGTCAACATGGCGCTGCTCGAGGTTATCGATCCGCGTCGCAACGGCCGCTTTCTCGATAACTACCTCGGTGTGCCCTTTGATTTAAGCGGAGTCTTTTTCATCTGTTCGGTACGGACCTACGAAGAAATTCCGGAGCAGTTTGTGCCGCGCCTTGAAATCGTCGAGCTGCCGGGGTATATCGAAAAAGAGAAGATTGTGATCGCGAAGCGGTACATTCTTCCCAATCTACTCAAGAAATACGGCCTCCAGCGCAGCGAATTCAAGATAGCCGACAAGGTGCTGGCAAAGATTATCAACGACTACACGCAGGAAGCGGGACTTCTGGGCTTTTCCCAGCAGATGGAAAAGATCTGCCGCAAGATCGATCTCGCCCGGGGCGCCAATCACAAGGCGCAATGGATCATCACCGAGAAGAATCTCGATTCATACCTCGGCACACCCATCTTCATCCCCGAAAAGGCCGAAATCAAACCAGAAGTCGGCATCGCGGCCGGGTTGGCCTGGACCGGCGCGGGCGGCGAACTGATGTTTATCGAAGGTCTTCGGATGAAAGGGGAGGGGCAGATTATTACCACCGGATCGCTCGGTGAAGTCATGCGGGAGTCGATTCAGGCGGCGCACTCCTACGTACGCTCCAAATCCGACATGCTCGGCATCGATGCCAACGATTTTCGCGAGTTCGATATTCACATTCACTTTCCCTCAGGCGCAATTCCCAAAGACGGTCCCTCGGCGGGCATTACGGTTTGCCTCGTGGTCGCGTCGGTGATGTCCGAACGCCCGATTCGAAACGATATTGCAATGACCGGCGAAGTCACCCTGCGCGGAAAAGTGCTCCCGGTCGGTGGCGTCAAAGAAAAGGTCTCCGCGGCCTATCGCGCCGGAATCAAGACGGTTGTCTTGCCGAAAGAAAACCAAAAAGACATGAAAGACCTTCCTAAGGACATCTCGCGTCATTCGACGTTTATTTTTATCGAGCGCGTTGACGAATTGTTCAAGTTGTGTTTGCAAAAACAGGTGCCCACCACCCACACACTTGAGAAGATTTTCACCGACGAAATCCAGCGCTCCCGGCGCAAGAAGACGGTGCGACGTCGCCTGCCTCGCGCCGCCAAGCCGCGTTGAAGCGTCGATTTCGTCACACTCTGCGCTAAGTTGGCCCTCTCAAGTCCACTTCCAGCTTGACACGCGACTATCGGCCTGCCTATATTTTAGGCGTCGGACGACGGGTAATCTGCATTCAGGCGGTACTTTGACCTGATTGTTCCTCACGCACGGGTCGAAGGCCTTCACACGGTCATCAGAATCGAACGAAGACGTCGCGCCGACGAGCGAATTTCGGTACAAATACATTACGACGTAACTGCAAGTTTCTTCTCGGCACGGAGGCATCTATGAAGACGGCAAGTCTGGTCGCATTGGCGTTGATCCTGCTACTTTGGAGTCCGGCAGCGAAGGCGCAATTCCATGACCCTAATGATCTGGGAATAACGGACACGCTGGATTTTGCGTTTCCGGTGTCGCCCAGAGCGTCAACGAATCAAAAGAAATTCCAGATCGACCTCTGGGTGCTCAATGACTCGAACACGGTGGGCAGCGCGGCCGCCGGTTTCAAGTGGATCAATGACAATCTTAAGATGGACAGCGCCCGGTTTACGCCGCTGACACTGGCCAATTTCGATTTCGCCCGCTTTGTCTATGAGGGTGGAAATATCAACCTGACCAATACCAACAAGCGGTTTCCGTTTGTCGGCGCCCGAAGCTCAGAACCGGGAATCGCGCCCGACCCGAGCCGTCGAATGTGGTGTCGGTATTACTTTACGCTCACGACATGGGCTGTTACCGATTCCATCGTGATCGACACCAACGCCTACAACAGCGGCGTGAACTATAAATTTGTAGATACGCAGCAGAAAAACTACCGCGCCTTCTGGACCGGCCGGAAAGTTATCCGCGATCCGGACTATGTGCCGCCGTCGTCTATGGATGTCTCTGAGGACACCCTGTACTTCAGTTCGGTGTTCGGCCAGCCGAGCCCGGCCAGCCAGTCGTTCGATGTCACTTCGACGCCAAACTCCGTTCCGTTCACCGTGACGGAGAATGCCCCCTGGCTGCTCAAGAGCCCGGCGATCGGCAACACGCCGGCTACCGTGAACGTCTCGATCAATGTGACCGGACTTTCTATAGGCAACCACTTCGACTCACTCGTGGTTTCATCAACCACGGCCTCCAACTCGCCCAAAGTTGTCTATGTCAGTCTTGATATTCTTGCGCCCCAACCGTCTATAAAAGTGACTCCGACCCAGTTGAGTTTCAACGGCATCGTAGGCGGGGCTAATCCGGCATCCCAGAATCTCATCATCAAAAATAATTCGCCCGGATCGGTGCTCAATTGGAGCTTGACCAATTCGCAATCGTGGCTCTCGGTCACACCGATGTCCGGTGTCGATTCGAATACAGTCGTGGCCTCGGTTGACATCACTTCACTGGGGTTCGGTACCTTTTATGACACGATCGTTGTAAGCGACCCGGCCGCCTCCAACAGTCCAGTCAAAGTGCCCGTTTCTTTGCAACTGGGTTCTAACCTGCCGATGTTCGAAGCCGACTCGCAGGTGAATCATTTCGTCATCAATCCTACTGAACTCATCATCTTTTCCCGGTACATAACCATTAGAAACGGCGGCATCGGTAGCCTCGATTTTAGACTGACTGAGAACTCCAGCAGAATTTTTTCAATAACGCCTGACACTGCATCTGCACCACAGCAAATCCAAGTGCAGTACAAAATAGGGTCGGCGCTGGACGGCGATCAATATACCGACACGATCTGGGCGACATCGACGCAGGCAATCAATTCGCCATACCCGATTGTCATGAACATCCGATTTGTTTCAAATCCCGCTCAGATAGGACTATCAACCGACACCGTGCGCCTGACAACGTACGAGTGCCAGCAGGGCGGAGCCAATGTGCTCCCCAGCACCACGTTCAGTGCCGTGAATGTCGGTCAGGATGATCCGATGAAGGTCAAATTACTGTACTCAACAGATTTCTTCACGATCAACAAAGACAGCGCTTTTGCGCCGAGCACATTCACTGTCACAGCGTTGTTTCCCGATGTTCCGTTGGGAGACTATTACGACACGATCGTTGTGGCCGCCAACAATGCCGTGAATACGCCGAAATCTGTCATCGTCAAATATTCCCGCATCGCCGGCAATCAACCTCCTCAGATCACGGCCAACCGGGCCGTCTGGCCGATTCCATATCGAGAAGATTTTGGCCCTCTCGCGATGGCGCCGCTTACTATTACGAATGTCAAACCCGGATGTATGCAGTGGAACTTGGTGGAGGATATTCCGTGGTTTGAGCCCAGTGTCGAATCGGGAGATGTTCCGATCGACGTAGGGGTGACCATCGATGCGCCGGGTTACACGCTCGGATCATACCCCGACACCGTGCAAATTGTAGCGTCGGGAGCCACCAACACGCCGTGGACAATTCCCGTCGAATTGCGGGTGTGGAAACTCAAGTGCGATGTCGACTGGGACGGTCAGGTCGACATTGCCGATGTTGTCGGCCTGATATCATTCGCGTATTTCAACGGCCCGACACCGATGCCGACATATCTTGTCGGTGACTGCGATTGCGACAATCTCGTGGACATCGCCGACATCACGCGGCTAATCGACTACGCGTATTTTGGCGGGCCGGTCATTTGTACGAATCCGTACTAAACGATCACCGTTTCGGCAAATCCAGCGGGGCGCCATCGGGCGCCCCGTTTCTTTTTGTGCACCGCATAAGACACTATTGTTCTTGACTTTGCGCCAAAATAACGCATATTCCTGGCAGCATCTCCTCACTGGTCTGCCCGCGAATTTGGCCGATCAATACTGATGCCGTGATGTACCTATCAATGTTTCGACACCGGAGGTGTAGAGTGCCCAATCGTTCAATCCGCCCGGCTTTGGCCGGTATTTTGGTTGTCTGTTTTGTTCTACCATCAATCGTTTGGTCGGCGTCCGACATCGACACTCGGGACTGGGACAAGGCGACACCCGCCGAGATTCACCAAGAGATGGTCACGCAGAAGGCACGCGCCTACACCGAGCGGCAGCAGCGCGAAATCCTGTCAAGTTTAGGCGCTATGGCTCAAACCGATTACGATGTCAAATTCTATGACATCTTTATCCGTGTCAACGACACCACCAATATCATTTACGGCCGCGTCAAAATGGTAGCGGCTGCGACCACCGACGGCGTTACCTCCGCCCAGGTCGATTTCTTCTCCAATATGACGGTCGACTCTATCGTCGGGCCCTCCGGCGTGTTGTCGTACTCGCGGTCCGGAAATGTGGTCACAGTCACTCTGGACCAGACTTACAATACCGACGAAGAATTCCAGTTCGATTTCTACTACCACGGTCATCCCATCGAAGGGGGCTTCCAGGCCTTTTCGTTTGTGACCAATCCGTACGGCAAGAAAGTCATTTCGTCGCTGTCGGAACCATACTACGGACGTACCTGGTGGCCCTGCAAAGACCGTCCGGATGACAAAGCCGATTCGTTCAATATCGCGATCGAAGTAGACACTAGCTACTACTGCGGTTCGAACGGAACACTTGATTCAACAGTCGCATCGAGCGCCAATTCTCACACATTTTACTGGAGTGTTCGGTATCCGATGGCGTCGTACCTCTTTTCGGTCGCCATCTCGGCGTACACCGTCTGGTATGACAAGTATGTGTATAACGGCGGTCTCGATACGATGCCGCTGATTCATGCTGTGTATCCGGAGCAATATACTTATTCGCTCCCGCGTTACGGCATTACGCCAACTGCCATTCAGTATCTGTCAGAAAGCTGGGGACCATATCCGTTCCTCAACGAAAAGTACGGTCA
>CAYVWS010000048.1:7957-15326 GCA_964455535.1 uncultured Ignavibacteriales bacterium
AGTATCTGTCAGAAAGCTGGGGACCATATCCGTTCCTCAACGAAAAGTACGGTCATTCCAATTTCCAGTGGGGTGGCGGTATGGAACACCAGACGATGACCTCTATGATCGGCAGCGGTACATTCGGATTTTCCGAAGCGGTGGTTGTGCACGAGCTGAGCCATCAATGGTGGGGCGACATGATCACCTGCAACGACTGGCACCATATCTGGCTTAACGAGGGATTCGCCTCGTACGGCGAAGCGCAATATTATCTCAAGAAAAGTGGTTGGGCGTCCTACCATTCGTACATGATCGGAATGACTTACACCGACAGCACCAGAAGCATTTACATTCAGGATACCACCAACGTAAACACGATCTTCGGTTCGATCGTGTACGACAAGGGCGCCTGGGTGCTACATATGCTCCGGCGGATAGTCGGCGAGACCGGCTTTGCTAACGTCATGTCGTCGTGGTACAACTCAGCGCATCAGTATAAGTCGGCCACCACCGAAGATTTCCGCGACGTCGCCGAGGCCGCGACCGGAGTCGATCTTGACAATTTCTTCCAGGACTGGATTTACGGAAAGAGCCGTCCCAACTACAACTATTGCTACTGGCAAGAGGCCGCGCCGGGCGGCGGACAAAATGTCTACCTGATAGTGAAGCAGATTCAAACGACGCTCCCGCAGGTCTTCCGCATGCCGGTCGATTTCTTCGTCGACTACCCGTCGGGACCGGATGACACACTGAAATTCAATATCGAGGCACGCAAGAAACTGGTGAAATTCCATATTCCGCAGAGTGCCACCAATATTACGCTCGACCCTGATGCCTGGATTCTGTGTCAGAAGACGAAAATTCCGTGGGACGCCTATATCGTCTCGGTCGATTCCGACCTGCATGTCGGATCGCAGTATCTGGCCTATAGCGACACCCTTCAGGCGAGAGGCGGAAGCGGTTCGTTTGGCTGGACAATGCTCTCCGGCGCACTGCCGACCGGCCTGACCATGAGCGCGCAGGGGAGAATTACCGGATCGACCACCGACACCGGCAATTTCGTCTTCACGGTTCGCGCCAAGGATAACGGTTCGAGTCTGGCCGACACCGCTCAGTTCACGCTGCGCATCAATCCGGCGACGCTGGTTCCGGGGAATGTCGATATGGATGCTGCCAACAATGTTGATATCGCCGATCTGACGACCCTCATCGGCTATCTGTATCTGTTTGAGCCGAAGCCGCCGGTTCCGGCCACTGCCGATGTCAACAACGACTGCACGCTGGATATTGCCGATATCAGCGAACTCATATCGTTTCTCTATCTGTCGGGGCCGCCGCTCGTACTGGGATGCGCCAATTGAACAGAATGAGACAAATCATCGAAAAAACCCCCGCTCGCGGGGGTTTTTCTTTAGTCGTCCGTGGGCTTATTGTAGTTGAAGGAGAGCATGTTTTCTGTTACTTTAGGCCCGACAGAGTCCGGGGAAATGTACCCATCGCGTGAGGAACGCAGTGACACGCAAACGACCAGAAACTTTCCATATCTCGACGTACGGCTGCCAGATGAACGCAGCAGATTCATCGACCCTCGCTTCAACCCTTGTCACCCGGGGGTACAAGCGGGTCGACGATGAATCCACCGCCGATCTGATTGTACTCAACACCTGCTCCGTTCGTGAAAAAGCGGAAGAACGTGTGATTGGGCGACTGGGGGAGCTCTATCAGTTCAAGCGAGCGCGCCCCGAGGTGCATATCGCTGTTGTCGGGTGCATGGCTCAGCGACTGGGCGAAGATCTGAAAGAGCGCGTTCCCCACGTTGACATCGTGCTCGGCACCGACCGCGTCTTTGAACTTCCCGACGTGCTCGAAGGCCACGAGGGGACAAAGGCGATCATGACCGCATTTGGTCATGAGAATATGGATATGATCATGCCGGTGAAGGAAACTCCCTTCTCGGCATTTGTTACTATTTCGCGCGGGTGCGACAATTATTGTACGTATTGCATCGTTCCGTATGTCAGGGGAAAAGAGCGTTCGCACTCGGCCGATTATCTGGTCGATTCGGTCAAGAAACTGGTCGACGAAGGCATAGTCGAGGTTACACTGCTTGGCCAGAACGTGAACTCTTATCGATACGAAGATGTCGATTTTCCGCGACTGCTGGAGCGCGTCTCCACTGAAACGGGTATCCAGCGGATTCGTTTCATGACCTCGCATCCGAAGGATTTGTCACGCAAACTTGTCGACGTTCTCGCTGAAAACCCGAAGCTCATGCCGCACATTCATCTGCCGCTCCAGTCGGGGGCGAATCGGGTGCTTAAGAAAATGGGACGAATCTATACGATCGAACACTATCTGAAGATAGTCGACTATATTCGGACCAAGCTCGCCTACTCAGTGCTCACTACCGATCTGATCGTCGGATTTCCCTCCGAGACCGAAGATGAGTACGAACAGACATTGACCGCCGTCGAACGCGTGCGGTACGACTCGGCCTTCATGTTCCGCTATTCGATTCGTCCCGGCACCACCGCGGCGCAGCTTGATGACGACGTACCTGAAGAAGATAAAATTCGCCGACTGAATCGGCTGATCAAACTACAGCAGAAGATTTCGTACGAACAAAATCAGCGCGAGGTCGGTCAGGTACGCACAGCTTTGGTCGAGGGTGACTCGCGTCGGTCCTCTGAATACCGACGCGGCCGCACCGAAGGCAACAAGACGGTGCTCTTCAAAGGCGCGCATCATGCATTGGGCAGTGTCGTGTCCGTCAAAGTGAATCAGGCCGATGCCTTCACTCTTCACGGCGAGGTGGTGGAGCTGAACTGATGGCCGCAAAGTTCGCCGTGCTTTTTCTGATCGCGGGCGCTGTGGGCGGCGCACTCATCCTGAGCATTCGTCTCGATCTGTTCAGCTTGCGCAATCGACGCGGGCTCGGCTTGTTTGTCGGCGGACTTTCGCTGCTTGCCGCCGCGCTTCTGTGGCAGGTGTTGTCGCTCAGTTCCGGGTATTCCGATTGGTTTGTGCCCAAAGCGTATACAATCGCGGTAATTTTGCAATCACTGGCGGCGGCGGCCGGCATTGTACTCGTGAGCGCCGGAATAGCCGCGCACGACCGGTATTGGCACGACGAGCGCAAGGCTGTGCTGCGGCGTGAACAACTGCTCTCGATGCTTGAAAATCTTCAGCACGATGCCCGTCAGCCGTATCAACTGCTCGAACTGCTGACTATCACACTTGGGGAAGTCACGCGGCAAATGCCGCCCACGTCGAGTGCCATTCTGTTCTCGAACCGCACCCGTCGCCAGTATGTTCTTACCGCCTCAGCCGGCCTGACCAAAGATGAAATCGCTTCGCTCGAACATTATCCGTTCGAGCGGAATATTGTGAGTCAGGCGGTGAATAGCGCCGAACCGCTGATCGCCCCGGGATTTGACTTTGTCGAAGCGGACGGCACTCTGCGGGTGTCGCGGTTTCAGTCGGTACTGGTGCTGCCGCTTGTCTCCGGAATGGAAGCAATCGGTGCGTTACTGCTGTTCTGTGAATCTCCGCGTCGGTTTGACCGGGCCGATGCCCGCGTCCTGACGCCGATCACCGAATGGCTCTCCGAACGGATTCGGGCCACTCGCCTGACGCGGGAACTGGCCGCCCTGCGTACCGACCGCGATCAGTTGTCTGCTCAACTGAATAATTTGCACGAACGATTCGGCGGGGCGATCGCGTCGCTCGCCGCACCCGACCCGCTGGGCGCTTATTGTCGCTCGGTAGCAGGTCTGTTTTCAAGCTCATCGGCTCATTTGTGTGCCGTCAGATCCGGGCGGATCGAATTCGCCGCGCACAGCCAGCCGATCGGCGAACTCTCCCAGAGTTTTCAGACCGCGCTTATCGAAGCGATTGATCGACGCCGGCCGCTGATGATCAACCAGGAGTCATCCGATGAATCGGGCGGCGACCGGATAATTGCCTGCACGCTGGTTATTCCGCTCGGTGAGAGCCACCCTCACACCGCGCTGTTGATGCGAAGGGAATCGGGTCCGGTCGCAGTTTCGGAATCTTCAATGTCTACAGTCGAACTTGTCGCGCGCCTTTCGGCCGTAGCGGTTGATTATGTTGAAGCTCGCAATCGGTCGATCACTCAGCGTTCGGGATTCGAGCGGATCATGCGCCTTCTGGATACATCGGCCCGTCCGCCGGATGCCGGCCCGGAGTGGCTGGTTGGTGAATTGGCGCAGATATTTCCGTCGCCAACCGGATTTGCAGTTTTCGGCGCGGGAAGCGATGGCAACTGGCGGGCAATCCATACGCTCAATGTTGACACTACGCTTGCGTCACAGTTACTGGTGAGTTCATCGGAGGGCATGGGGGCAACCGTTGGGGGAGCGCCGCGTGTCGAAATCTTTGCGGCCAAGTCCGATATCGAGGGCTGGCTCAGTCGTTTCAGCCCTTCAAATCGCGCGGTTGTATCGCAGCTGGCCGGCGCCGAACGCGAGCGCATGCTGGTCGCGAGTTGCGCCATCGGACAGGAGTCGTCGGGTTTTGTCATGTGGGTGTTGATGCGCCCGGTGAACGATCGAAACAAAGACGAGTATGTGCGCCTGCTGACCTTGTCATGCGCGCTGTATGAATTCGGAAGTGTCCTGTCCCGCCGCACGCCGGCCGTCGTTGATCGAAATGCCACTTCGGATCCGACTCCAGCTTCTCTCTCTGCCGAGGCGCCGATTCGCCTGTCAGAGCGAATCGCGGGACATCTTACCCGCCTTCGGATTTCCGGCGACTTGTATATGGTGGAAGGCAGGCCGCGCGAAATTCACACGCGCCTTGCGGCCGCGGGCGAGGTGAGCATCTCCACAAGACTGTTTGAGAATCTCCTCGACTCCGCGCTCGGCGAATTGGCTGTGGCGTCAGCCGACGATGACGTCGTGACCGTGTCATTGTATCAAGACAACGATCATGTATTTTTGGATTTCTCCCGCCACCGTCGCCATTTTCCGCCGGTCGACCGGGTTGCCGGATTCGCAAGCTACCGATTGGTCTCTTCGGCTAACAGCAACCGGCTGGCACAGGCGATAGGCGACCGACCAGAGGCCAAGTCGCTGTTGGTTGCGATCGACTCGCAAAACAGCGCTCCGAGTTACCTGTCGTTCAAATTGCCGAAAAGTGGGGGAATAGCCACGGTGTCGTCGACGCGGGCCGACGGACTTATGCGCATTCTGGTGATAGACGATCAAGCGGTCATCCTCGATCTGGTATCGGCGATGTGTCAGACCATCGGGTACGTTGCCGACTGCGCCCGCTCCGGCGAAATCGGACTTCAGATGGCGGCGCAGCACGCTTATTCACTGGTCCTGGTCGATCTGGCCATGCCGGGTCTGTCGGGGCTCGAAGTTTCCCGTCTCATCCATCGAAGTCAACCAAACCTGCCGGTCGTCATCATGACCGGCTGGGAAGCAACCCTCGACCGGGCAACTTTGGCTGATTCCGGCGTTGTTGAAATTTTGTACAAGCCCTTCCGAATCGAACAACTAACCGATCTGCTCAAATCTTCCGCCGGCGCCAATCGGCGGGCCTGATAATCCAACTTTCAATTCAATAAATCCTCCGAGTTGTCGATAATTTATGGAAACGACTACTCGCGCAAGGTGCTATGGACAAAGTTACTATCGTACAACACATTCAGACCGGCCACGACCTCCTGTCGCTGCCTCAAACCCTTTCGGAAATTCTCAAGGAGGCCGAGAATCCGAATTTCAACGCCGAAACACTTTCTAAGATCATTCTGAAAGACCCGGCTCTTACCGGCCGTCTGCTCAAAGTTGCCAACTCGTCGTTTTATTCGCGGATTTCGAATATCCGTACAGTACACCAGGCGGTGCAGCTCCTCGGAGTGACCACCGTGAAGTGCCTCGCGCTTTCGACTTCGATTTTTCGGCCGGAAAAAATCAAAAAGGAAACCGGTTTCGACCCGCAGAATCTTTTCAATGCCTTTCTCTCGGTAGCCACCGGCTCGGAGCGAATCGCTCAGCTTGTGGGGTACAAGCGTCCCGAAGAAGCATTTATTGCAGGACTTCTGCATGATGTGGGCATACTCTACCTGCTCGAATATTATCCGCAGGAATATAAGCGAATCCTGGATCACCATGTCAAAGCGCATCGCCTCTCTGACGCCGAGGAGGAAGTCTTCGGCATCAGCCACGCCGAGGTGGGGTATTATCTTGCAGTGCGCTGGCGCCTGCCCGACTACGTCGCCAATGCGATTCGTTCGCACCACTCGCTGACCGCGATGGACGAGTATGAGACGATCTCCCGCTGTGTCCTGTTGGCGACACTGCTCATGCCGAATTCGGTCGGCCATTTCTCGGGTGATCTGGAAGAGCGGGTCTTGTTGATGAACCGTGCCGCTCAATCGCTTGATGTCTCCAAACACCAGATGGACGAAATCTCTCTCCATATGATCACGGCTACTGTGCAAGTAGCCACTCAGATGGGTGTCGATATCGGAAGTCAGGAAGACTTGTTGACCCGCGCGAATCGCGAAATCTGGCATACCTATACGACCATCGAAAATCTTTTCAAGGAACGTCAGGAACTCACTAGTCGCCTCTTGGCCGAAGAACGTCAGAAGGGCGCGCTTGAGTCCAAGAATATCGCAATCGCGACGTTGTCGCATTATCTCAATAATGCCGCGATGGCTGTGTATGGCCGCTCGCAGATTCTTCGCATGATGTGCAATCGCAGCGATCCCCAGACTATTTCCCAGAAGCTTCCCGAATCGCTGACCGTGATCGACCGTTCCGTTCGCAAGATTGTCGCCGTGCTGGCCGAGATGAAAGCCATCTCGCCGGTAGAGGAAATGAAATTTATCAACACCTCGATGGCACTCAATCTCGACGAACGGATCGACAAGCGGCTCAAAGAAATGGACAAAGAGTCCGGCCTGGTGCTCCCCGACGAAGTCGAAGAGCTGTCCTGACCACGCCCCGCAGTTGACGCCGCCGCCTTTCGGGCCTACCTTGGCGGCATGATTTCCTTTCTGACCGCCGGTGAATCGCATGGTCCCCAGCTCACGGCCATTATAAACGGCATCCCCGCCGGATTGCGTCTCGATCCGGAAAAGATTCAATTCCAAATGGATCGCCGTCGCAAAGGGTACGGTCGCGGCGGCCGGATGAAAATCGAATCCGATACTGTGGAAATCGTATCGGGCGTGCGGCATGGTCTGACTCTGGGCAGTCCGATCACGCTTGTCATCCGTAACAAAGACTGGGACAACTGGTCGGCCATTATGGATCCATTCGATGCCCCGCCGACCGATCTTGGCCTTCGAGGAAAACGCCTCAACGAAGAAACAACGCGACCCCGTCCCGGTCACGCCGATTTACCGGGGGGG
>CAYVWS010000049.1:0-15160 GCA_964455535.1 uncultured Ignavibacteriales bacterium
AGCGTGCCTTTGACCGGAATTCCCGCGACGACAGTCACCGGTTGATCGCTGTCGCTATCAGCCGTGATCTGCGGCGCGCGGGTCAGGTCGACCAGCGGGGAATCGTACGGTTCATCCTTGAGCCACTGCGCGAGCGGACGCTGTGGCGTGAGTATCCATTTCTTCTGGAACTGATCTTCGAAAATCTGCCGGCCCACTGTGCGCGCCTTCCAGAATGGGGAATTGTACGTTGCGAGTGTGGCTTCGGCGCCGATAAACGACGGCGCGACTGCAAGTGTCAGAAGCATCGCCAAATTGTCGCGGCGATAATCGCCGGGGTCCATGAGCGGATGATTGATCACACTTGAGGGAGCGTCGGCGCCGGAGATTTCCGTCTGCGCGAGCATCCGCTGCGAAAGCCAGTAGATCAGATTGAACACTACCGCGGGGCCCGAGGGCGGCGCCTCGACAGCGACACCAGTTAGTTGTCCGCCGACCGGAATGACAAGCGGGTCGGTCTCGCCGGCCGATGGAAAATATCGCAACAGATAAATCGGAAACGACTTTTCGGTCCAGTTTAATCCGGCGAGCTGAGAGATCTTGGCGAGAATCGAATCGCCCTGCGTTTGCCAGACTGCCTGCAGAAGTGAGTCATTGCGGACCACCCAGCGAATATCGGCCGCCGCTGAATTGGTGCGATACCAGTCGGGATAGACAGATTCCTGAAACGAGACGGCGTCGGTGCGGAGCGAGACATCGGGCACCGCAAGTGTATCGGCCGCCTTCGCCACTCCAACAGCGAACAACGCGAGAGCAAAGATCGTGATACAGAATTGGCGCATGGGCATCACACCGTCGGTGAAAATCCGGCGTTGGGTGTCGGCGCAACAAACTGCGGTCCCTGCGGCTCAACCAGCGCAAAGTAGAACATCGTGTAGACCGAAGAATAGAAAGTGCCCAGGTATCCACCGATAGGAATGGTGACTGGAAGCGAGAGAATAATTGCGACTAAGAAGGCCTGCCAGACTGCAAGTCCCATGCCATAGGCGAACAGTCCGATCGGGGCCATGATCAGGGCTGAAACAATGAGCGTGGCGATCCCGAGCGCGATAGCAAGCCCGAATATAATCAGAAACATGACAATGGTTTTCCCAAGGTGAGTTCGGAGAAGCGAGTATCCTTCAGCGACCGCATCGCCGATAGAGACATTTCGTGCGACCATCGCTCGGAGGGCGAGACTATTAATGGTCGCGGCCGCATACAGCAGGACAAGTCCGAGCGGAAGCGCAAACAGAAGCGTGATCACACCCAGAAAGGTGGAGGCCTTGAATGATACCGCCAAGATAACCACAAGCGCGACGATAGTAACGACGACCGCGAAGCCGAAGAGGATCATCATGCCGAGCGTACGCCAGAAGAAATCAAAGCCGGAAGAAAAAGACTCGGTGAGCGAATATTTGCCGCCGCGGGTGATACGATTGACCGCGTCGATCAGGCCGGGTGTGGCGATACAGTGCATGGCGATGAAGAACAGACCAAAGATGGCAATGCCGATGAGATAGGGCGCAAACGCGTGCCAAACCTCAGCGGGAGTTTCGCCCATGCTTCCGAAGGGGTTGCTCATCGGACCGCCCTGAAGGGCCTGAATGTCGCGCTTGTCGAATTGGGTGTTGAAGCCGCCGCCGAATCCGGCGAAGATGCCCAGTATCCAGAGCGACTTATGGCGCCATGAAACAGCGAAGGAATCGCGAATGATCTTTCCGTAATCCATACACTCCCCACTCCTTCCAAAGTGTTATATTGTATCTATACAATCGGAAACGGTGGCACAAGTTAAAAGGATATACCATCGATGAAACGGATTATTCAATGCCTTAGTGTTGTCAGTGTCATGCTCGTCGTTTTTGCCGGGTGCGCCAAGCAGGAAGCTGATACCACTCCGGCCGCAACTGCAAAAACAGAAACGCCGGACAGTGTCGCGGTCGAACTGGTCGGGGCCGATTCGGTGACGGTGTTTGATCTGCTCAAGCAAACGCACACGGTTGACTATGTCAGTACCGCCGGCGGTGTATTCGTGAAGGGGATCGATTCGGTCAACAACGGGACTTCGACCTACTGGGTCTACTCGGTCAACGACACCAATCCCAAAGTCGCCGCTGACCTGATGTACACCCACTCGGGCGACAAAGTCGTCTGGCATTTTAGGAAGATGAAAGAGTGAGATTATTGTGCGCGGCCGACGCCCCCGTCTGCCTGATGCTCTACGTAGTGTCAAACATCCCGACCCGACGATCCCGAAACGGGCCGAGTTTCGGCAGACCAAGACTCTATTTGCCTCATTGACAAAACCGCTCTATATTCGAATCCGCACGTCTGACAACAACGCATGAACTACACCCAAAATTGAAACTGGAATACCACGCGGGAAGGACCGAGTCCAATGGCGCTTGAACCGGGCAGTAAACTGGGACCGTATGAAGTAGTTGGCGCTCTGGGCGCCGGGGGAATGGGGGAGATATACCGAGGGCGTGATACGCGCATCGACCGCACGGTCGCGATTAAGGTGCTGCCGTCGCATCTGGCTTCAAACCCCGATCTCCGGTCTCGCTTCGATCGCGAGGCCCGCGCCATCTCCAGCTTGAATCACCCCAATATCTGCTCCTTGTTCGATATCGGCCGGCAGGACGGGGTTGATTTTCTGGTGATGGAATATCTCGAAGGCGAATCACTGTCCGACCTGCTCAAGCGCGGACCGGTGCCCACTCCGGATCTTCTTCGCATCGCCATCCAGATTGCCGACGCCCTGGACAAGGCACATAAACAGGGATTGGTGCACCGGGATCTGAAACCGGCCAATATCATGCTGACCAAGCACGGTGCAAAGCTGCTGGATTTTGGTTTGGCAAAGTGGCAGGAGACAGAGCAGGTCAAGGGACTCTCGGGCATGACCCGGACCTCGTCTCCACTCACGAGCGAAGGCACGATTGTCGGTACATTCCAATACATGTCTCCCGAACAATTGGAGGGCAGCGAAGCAGACGCGCGCTCTGATCTGTTTTCATTCGGCGTAATTCTTTATGAGATGGCGACTGGTATTCGGCCGTTCGAAGGGAAAAGCCAGGCAAGTCTGATTGCAGCAATCATGAAAGTCGAACCGCGGCCGATCTCGGCGGTTCAGCCGATGACGCCGCCGGCGCTCGAACGCGTAGTTAAACAGTGCCTGGCCAAGGAACCGGATGACCGCTGGCAGACAGCCGGAGATTTGAAGCGCGAACTGAATTGGCTGGTAGAGGGCGGCTCACAAGTCGGAGTGCCGGCCGCGGTGGCCACACGCCGCAAAAGACGTCTGCACGCCAGTTGGATTGTCGCGGCGGTCGCCAGTGTGGCTGCAATCACACTTGGCGCACTGGCGTTTCTGAAGCCAAAGACGGTAATTGCTGTGTCCAAATTCATGATCCCCACGACCAGTGAAATGCGCGGAATGCGCTGGCCGGTAATCTCGCCCGACGGGCGCACCATTGCATTTCAGGCAGTCGATACCGTCGGTCGGCTTGCGCTCTGGGTCAGGCCGTTAAGCTCACTTACACCCACAATGTTGGCCGGGACAGATAACGCCGGCCGCCCGTTTTGGTCACCCGATAGCAAGTACCTTGCGTTTACCCTGAACGGACAACTCAAAAAGATTGCCGCCACAGGTGGGCCCGTACAGTTAATCGGCGAAACAAAAGGTGCATTCGATGGAAGTTGGGGCACCAAGAATATCATTTTGCTTGATGGCGGATTCAACGACTCCATTCGTCAAATACCGGCAACCGGCGGCTCGTTCACTCCGGCGACAACCGTAGACAGAGCAAAAGGAGAAACTTACCATGCCTGGCCTTACTTCCTGCCGGATGGCAACCACTTCCTCTTCTTGGCGGCCAGCGACAGCGCACAAACTCAAGGAATTCAGTCGTGGACAGTGAAAGTGGGCGCGATTGATTCCAAAGAAACCAAAACGCTGATGGCTTCGAATACCCGGGCGGTCTATGATCCGGCCGGATATATCCTGTATAATCTCAATAATATCCTGATGGCAATTCGGTTTGATCTGGATCGGCTTGAAACCGTTGGAGAACCCTTTCCCGTTGCCGAAAATGTCAGCGCTTCCAACACAAACCAAGGGAGCGGATTCAGTATATCGACCGACGGCATTCTCTGTTATCAGCCGACCGGTGGTTCCACCAATTCCGAACTGGTATGGGTAGATCGCAGTGGGCGGGAACTCACAAAAGAAGCCAAACCGGCGCCATACCGCGATATTACCCTGTCTCCTGACGGCAAGCGATTGGCGTACGGTGTGGTCGATCCGCAGCTTAATTCGGAAGACATTTGGGTGCGCGACCTGGCGCGGGGCGTTTCTTCGCGTCTGACATTCGATGCCAAGGACGACATCTGGCCGATATGGTCGCCGGACGGTGAGCAGATTGCGTTTGCGTCAAATCGCAGCAGTTTCTTTGCAGTTCGATCCAAATTGTCCAACGGACTCGGTGAAGATGAGGCGATGTTCCGTGATTCAACCGGACATGTAGGGCCGTACGATTGGTCGCGGGACGGGCGGTTTGTGGCGGTCCAGCGAAATGTCGGAGGACAATGGGATTTTGGGATGTACGATGTTTCCGCCAAGTCGGTGCGCTGGTTGTTGACCACGCCATTCAGCGAGCAACACCCGTCGATCTCGCCTGACGGAAAGTATGTCGCATATACGAGCAATGAAACCAGTCGCAATCAGATATACATACTCGAAGTTGGCGGAGCAGGCGGAAAGTGGCAGGTGTCAAATGATTTTGGCATCTATCCGATGTGGCGGGCAGACGGGAAGGAACTTTTCTATGTGAGTACCGCAGGGGCCGTGATGGCAGTGTCGGTGATAACCGGGGCGGCGTTGCAAGTCGGGACTCCGGTAAAGCTCTTCGACACTCGATTTGAACTGAGCGGCTTCCGCACCCGTCGCATGGCAGTAACCGCCGACGGTCAAAAGTTCCTTCTCAATCGACAGCTGGATCAGGGAACGCCCCCCGGCTTCGTCGTAGTTCAGAATTGGGGCGAGGAGATAAGCGCGAGGTAATTGTTTTGCTCCTGTTGCACCGCCGCTTGCGGCGGGATGGAGTCTTTCTGGGTGACCAAAGTAGGGCAGGAGCCCTGCGCTCCCGTCGTAATATGACCGACGTTTGATTTGGAAGCGGCAGGAGCATTGGGCTCCTGCCCCTCGAAGAATTGGCCTTCACCGGACCGAACAATCCCCTACTGACATCGCCGCCCTAACCCCCTATATTCCGGCCCATGTCATCTGACGTTTTGAGTCGAATAGAGAAGGGCGAGTTCTTTCTGATCGCCGGGCCATGTGTGGCCGAATCGCAGGAACTCTGTCTGCAGGTAGCCGAGACGGTCAAGGCGCTGTGCGATGCGCGCAGTGTGCCGTATGTTTTCAAGGCGTCATATCGCAAGGCCAATCGCTTGTCGGGAGAGTCGTACACTGGTCCCGGTGACAGCGAAGGGTTGTCAATGCTCGCAACCGTGAAATCCAAACTTGGCCTTCCGATTCTAACCGACATTCACGAAACGACCGAAATCCCTTCGGCCGCTAAGGTAGCGGATATCCTGCAAATTCCCGCCTTTCTCTGTCGCCAAACTGACCTGATTGTCAAAGCGGCGCAGACCGGCAAATGGGTGAATATCAAAAAGGGACAATTCCTCGCGCCCGAAGATATGAAACCGATTGCGGCCAAAGCCGGAACAAAGAAGGTCATGCTCACCGAACGCGGCGCGACTTTTGGCTATCGTAATTTGGTTGTCGATTTTCGATCACTCTTGATTATGCGCGAAACCGGCTTCCCTGTGATTTTCGACGCCACCCACAGCTTACAGATTCCCGGCGGCGGAGGAACTGTCTCGACCGGTCAGCCGGAATATATTATTCCGATGGCGCGCGCGGCCGTCGCGGTGGGAGTGAGCGGCCTGTTTGTCGAGACACATCCGAATCCGAAGGCGGCCAAATCCGATGCC
The DNA here is from genome assembly GCA_964455535.1 of uncultured Ignavibacteriales bacterium. Taxonomy (GTDB): domain Bacteria; phylum Zixibacteria; class MSB-5A5; order GN15; family FEB-12; genus JACRAV01. Next base: position 6,025 of record CAYVWS010000049.1, read on the forward strand.
GGCGCGATGCTCCCGCTTGACCAGATGGAAAAACTCTTAGACGAAGTTCTGAAAATTCGCCATGCCTGTTCGTAAATCAAAATCGAAAAAGCTCACACCCGATCAACTGGCGAAGCGGTTTCGCGCGATCAAACTGCTGGCGGTCGATGTCGACGGTGTCCTCACCGACGACTGCATCTATTTCGGCCCTGATGGCCTTGAGTTAAAGAAGTTCAATATCTCGGATGGCTTCTTCATGAAGCTGGCCTCGGCGAGTGGATTTGATATTGCGGTCGTTTCGGGGCGCAAATCATCGGCGACCGAATCGCGCATGCACGATCTGGGAATCAAGTATGTTCTGCAGGGCAGAGTCGAAAAGACGAAAATGATCGAGCCGCTCTTACAACAACTGGGCATATCGCTCGAGCAGGTAGCTTTCATCGGCAACGAGATTCTGGATATCAGTCTGGCTCAGCGTGTCGGGCTCCCGATTGCGGTGAAAGATTCCAATCCCGAGCTTCTGGCTATCGCGCAGTATGTAACCCGGAAACAGGGCGGCCACGGCGCTGTTCGCGAAGTGCTCGAATGCTATTTCAAAGGCGTCGGCAAAGACCCGAAGGATTACATCCCGAAATGAACACGCGCAAATACGCCCAGGCAGTGATGAAACAGGAAGCCGAAGCGATTCTGGCGATGGCCGATCGCTTGGACGACCGCTTCGCCGAGGCAGTCAAAGCAATTCACGAATGCAAAGGGCGGGTGATCGTGACCGGCATGGGAAAATCCGGTCTGATAGGACGAAAAATCGCTGCGACATTTAATTCGACCGGAATCTCATCGCTGTTTTTGCACCCGGCCGAAGCCGTCCACGGTGATCTCGGCGTTATCCGCGCCGAGGATGTCCTGCTGATTGTCTCGAAATCCGGACAGCTTGAAGAACTGGAAACGATTGTCGGCGTCGCCAAGCGACTCGGTGCGACTATCATACTGCTCGGCGGCAATCAGACTTCGCCGCTATACCAGAGAGCCGACATCGCGCTTGATTGTTCTGTCATGTGTGAAGCGGGTCCCGAAAATCTGGTGCCGACCTCGTCGACCACCGCCGCTCTGGTCATGGGCGACGCCCTCGCGCTCGCGCTGGTCGAGTCGCGCGGATTCACACCCGACGATTTCGCCGCGCTTCATCCGGGCGGATCGCTCGGGCACCGTCTGCTCAAACATGTTTTTGAGGTTCATCACACCGGCCCGGACCTGCCGCTGGTGAGCGCCGACGCTCCGCTTTCAGAAGTGCTTATTGAGATGACCCGTAAGCGACTGGGGTGTGTGCTGATGGCCGGCCCGAACGGCGAGGCGGCGGGAATATTCACCGACGGTGACCTGCGACGCCTGATCGAGATGAAGAAAGATGTCTTCGCGCTCAGAGCCAAAGACGTCATGATCAAAAGTCCGAAAGCGATTTCCGACGGCGCCATTCTCGACGCCGCGCTGGCGATGATGGAACGGCATTCGATCACGCAACTACCGACAGTCAATGCCGAAAAGAAGCTCTCCGGTATTCTTCACCTGCACGATATCCTGAAATCGAAACTCGTCTGATCATGCGACTGTCGAAGAAGATCAAACGGCAGATCGTTTGGTCGATCGCACGGTCGTTCGACTGGACACTGAACCGTCTTCCGCGCCGAATGGCAATCGCGATCGGCGGATGGATCGGTCTCTTCGCCTGGTCAGTCCTTTCACGAGACCGCAAAAAGATCGACCGCAATCTTACTTTCGCATTCAAAAACGAACTAACCGCCGAAGATCGTCGCAACATCGGCAAACGCTTCTTCATCAATTCCGGAAAAAACCTGGCCGACCTCGTTCGATTCAAGCGGCACTATCAAAATGAAATCAAACCGCGCGTCAGAGTCGAGGGGATAGAGTATTTCGACGCCGCCTACAAAGCGGGCAAAGGCCTTATCGGCGTAACCGGACATATTGGAAATTTCGAATTGTTGGCTGCGCACATTTCTTCGCTCGGATATCAGATTGCAGTAATCGGCCGTGAAATGAGCGATCCGCGGCTGGATCAGTGGCTGACCGACAATCGCCGCGCCGCCGGACTCACTAATTTCGCCACAACCGAATCGGCCAAGATCATCTTGTCCTGGCTGAAATCTGGCAAAGCCCTCGGCGTTTTGGTTGATACCGACTCGATGCGCGTGCGCGGGAAAGCAATTCCCTTTTTTGGTAGGCCCGCCAACACGCCGGTCGGGCCATTTCACTTGGGACTAAGGGCCGGTTCGGCATTTCTGCCGCTCTGCTGTGTTCGAGAGGCGGACAATCGATATCTGATCCGAATTGAACCAGCCATCTTGCCTTCCGGCGACCCTCACGACGACGCCGCGGTAACAGACGTTATGATTAAGTGTTCCAACGCCTTAGAGGGTTTTGTCCGCCGCTGGCCCGACCAGTGGATCTGGCTTCACGACCGTTGGAATACCAAACCCGAAGATGTCGCTTGACATCCCCGCTTAGGTTTCCATCTTACCGGCCGATTTATGAGTAGAAATTACATGGGTAACGGACTATTACGGACATTGCTCGGGCTAACGCTGGCCCTTGCCACATTTTGCTGGGTCGGCTGCGACAGCCAGCGCGGGACCAAATCGGACCAGAGTTCGACCGGCGACACCTCGCGCTTGCCCGACTCGGAACTTCGCGGCGCCACGATCTCGCTCTATGAAGGAAGCCAACTGACGACGAGTATAAAAGCCGACCGGATTCTCAAGTACGAACCGCAGGATTCGGCGGTTTCGTATGATCTGAAAATCAAATTCTACGACTCCACCGGCGCCACCACCTCCGATCTGATCGGTGATTCCGGAATTGTCAGAGAAGAGAAGGGGCTCTTTGAAATCTTCGGCAATGTCGTGGCAGTGTCGATCGATCAGCAAACCAAGCTCGAAACCGATTACCTCAAGTGGAATCCGGAGATCAACCGGATACAGACTGATGCTTTTGTCAAGATCACCAAGGGCTCCGATGTCATCACCGGCTGGGGGCTCGAAACCGACCGTCGCCTGTCACGCATAAAGATCTTGAGACAAGTCTCCGGCACCGTTTCTGAGTCGACGACAATCAAATAGTCCGTCGTAGGCCACTCGCGTCCGCGCGGGTGACGTCTTCACAATCACACTAAGAATCAACCCCGAAGACGGGATTGACCTACGATGCCTTTGTAGGTCAGGGTCCTTGCGACCCTGACATCTTCTGTCTTTAAAGCTTCCTTATTTGTCATTCCCGCCGAAGAGCGGGAATCCAGCCCTCGTTACGACAAATAACACTCGACCAATATTCAACGACTGGATCCCCGCTCTGCGAAACGACCGGCTTTCGCCGTTCGTTTCTTGTCGGGGGTGACAGGAGAGGAAACTGGCGGGACCAAAGACGGACCCGCCCTACAATTTTATCCACGAGTTTTTTTGCCCAACATCGTTTTTCGCTTGCCCCGACCTCCGACTTTGCGTTACGTCTAATTCCGGTATCCGGAATTTCCCCGTTCACGTTTCGGCGACCAAAGACCTCGAATGGTGTGCGCAACGCACACAGGAAGGAACCGGGATGGTCAATCGCTTCGCTCAGATGGACTGCTTTATTCTCGCGGGCGGGCCGCAGAATCGGACTCGCGACTTTGAACCGGAAGGCGAAGTCACCCGGCTGGAAAGTCGGTTCCGCAAATTTGCAAGCATCTTTGAGCGGGTACGATTGGTGCTCAAGCCGGAGCAGGCGACCGAACGGTATCTCAACTATCCGCACGTATGCGACAATGACCCGACTTCTTCGCCCGTGGTCGGCCTGATGACCGCGCTCAAAAATTCCAATTCCGAAGCCGTATTCATCGGCACCTGCGAGCCCTCCGATATTCCGCTTGAATCGATCGTCGAACTGGTCAATCGGTACAACAACGAGTTGTATCTGGGGTATCGCATCGGAAACGAAGGCCGCTCGGTGCTCGGCATTTGCCATCGCAAATTGGCCGAGCAGATAGAATCGGAGCAGAAATCCGGGCGACGCCTCGGCGATATTCTCTCCGAAAACGGCACATTCATCCCGCTGCCGTCAGTCGGCTGACAGTTCAACAGTCCCTCGGTGTATTGACTCTCACTCTTCAGTAGGGTATACTTTCCCCATAGCAGGAATACCGCAATGGGCAAAGTTGCCGACTGGTTTAATCTGACCGCCGCTCAATCGAAGTTTGTCATCGCAATGGGGATACTTGCGCTCGTTTTGTGCGCGGTGCTCTTCATCCGCACCTATTCGACCGAGGCGGCGCAACAGGAGCTGCCTGTTTTTGTATCCGATCCCGACACCAAATTTACCGGCCTGTTTATTCTCGATCCGAATACCTCGCCGGCCGATTCGCTTGAGCTGCTGCCGGGAATCGGAAAAGTGCTGGCCGACCGGATTGTTGAGTATCGAGCCACCCACCGGTTCAAATCGGAAATCGATATCACCGAGGTCAAAGGCATCGGCGCCAAACTGTTCGAGCAGATACGGCCATATCTGAAAGTCGCCAACCCATGAGCCGCTCTATCGGAATTGATCCGCGGGCCGAAAAATCCTGTATCGCACTCTGGGATCGCACAGAAAAGAAGCTCCAACTTGGGCCCCTTGAATCGCTCGTGACCGCTGACTGCGACTTCACAGTAGTCATCGAGGATCACTTAGCAGATGTCCGCATTGTGCGCCCGGCAATTGTAAATCCGGACGATGCGAAGATAGCTGCCGAATACGAAGCGCGCACAGCCATGCTCGGCGCCAACTCCGATCTTCGAATTGAAACGGTCCCCATTGGCAATTCCGACGAACCGCGCGCCTGGCTCGCTGTGTCGTATCATTTGAACGCGGCAAAAGCAGCGATCGCCGGGCTTGAAGCACATACCAGCTCGGCCAATGTGCGTTTTATCCCGAGGTCTATCGCCCTCGGAAAAGGGTTCCTGCACTACTATCCGAGTAGCACCTCAGAATCGACCGTGCTTGTATCGTCAGGCAAAGGAGCGACATCGATCTGTTTCATCGGACGCGGCGTCGTGATCGGCAGAACCAAACTTGCGGGCGTAGACTTTTCACTCGCGGACGATGCGACAATCCGAAACTGGCTTTCGGAAATAGAGATGGTCACAAAATACCGCATCGCCACTGACCTTCAAACGCTGTACGCGAAAGACAGACCCGATTTTCGATGGATCGGCGACATAGAAATTCTGCCGCGACTCAACGGGTTGGGTGTCATCTCGCTCGTATCGGTTACAGCCAAAGCGCAGGAGTCCTCCGAACCGGCCGACTTCAATCGGCTCAACGACTCGTGCGCGGCGGTCGGCGCCGCGCTCAATTGACTTGCCCTTTGCAGTCAGCCGCTGTATGTTTTCACTCAGTGCGGCGCGATGGCCGTCCAAAAAGTATATATGCCCAGAAAGAATATCCGCAGAGCAATTTATCCCGGCACATTTGATCCGGTGACCAATGGCCACCTGTCGCTGATCGAGCGGGCCACCCACTTGTTCGACGAGATCATAGTCGCTGTCGTGCGCAATGCCGGCAAAAATCCGATGTTCGCTTTCGACGAACGCCTGGTCTTTATGCGCCAGGCCGTCGAGCGCGAGCCGTTTCGTCACCGCGTGAAAGTGGTCGGATTCGACGGCCTCCTGGCCGATCTGGCGGTGCAGACCAAATCAGTGGCAATCATTCGCGGCCTGCGCGCCGTGTCGGATTTCGAGTACGAATTTCAAATGGCGCTGATGAACCGCAAACTGGCGCGCCAGATCGAAACAGTCTTCATGATGCCGGCGCTGTCGTGGGTCTACCTGTCGTCGTCGATTGTCAAAGAAGTCGCCCGCAACGGCGGCGACATCAGCGGTCTGGTACCGACGGTCGTCAAACGCGGCCTTGAGAAACGTCTCCGCCAGCGATAGTTGGCGATGCAATCCCCCGTCAACAATTGAATAGGAATGATACATAGACTATGAGCGAAAAGCATACCAATGAGCCGGTCGGACCGGAACACACAACTGAAATTCCGTTAACCGACCTGATGCGGATCAGGCGCGAGAAGATCCGCAAGCTGGCCGAACTGGGCGTAAATGCCTATCCTTATCGGTACGAACGCACCCATCAGATCAGCGATATTCTCGCCAATTTCGAGACACTCGAACAACAGCAGACCCAAGTCCGGGTGGCCGGACGCATCATGCTGATTCGCAAGATGGGCAAGGTCTTCTTTGCCGACCTGCGCGACGCCAGCACCAGGATGCAGATTTATGTCAAGCGCGACGATGTCGGCGAAAAGCTTTTCGATGTCTTCGATCTGATGGATCTTGGCGACATTGTCGGGTGTGAGGGAACAGTCTTCGTCACCCGCACCGGCGAGCGGACGATCAAGGTGACATCATTCGAGCTTTTGACCAAGGCGCTGCACCCGCTGCCTGATAAGCACGCCGGACTTACTGATGTCGAAACGCGGTACCGTCGACGGTACATCGACCTGATCGCCAATCCGGAAGTGCGCGAGGTCTTTGTCCTGCGCACCAAGATCATTCAGACGATCCGCGACTTTCTCAATCAGCACGGCTTTCTCGAAGTCGAGACACCGATTTTGCAACCGCTCTACGGCGGGGCCTCGGCTCGGCCGTTCAAGACGCACCACAACACGCTCGATATCGAGATGTTCATGCGCATCGCTGACGAGCTGTATCTGAAGCGATTGATTGTCGGCGGGTACGACAAGGTCTGGGAGTTGTGCAAGGATTTCCGCAACGAAGGCATGGATCGTTTGCACAATCCCGAATTCACGATGATCGAAATGTACTGGGCCTATGCCGACTATCGCGAAATCGGCGAACTCTTGGAACAATTGCTGCGTCATGTCGCGCACACAGTGCACGGCTCGCACGTCGTGCCGTTCGGTGAATACAGCATTGATTTCGGGCCGAGATTCCGCTGGATCAGTATGCTCGACTCAGTAAAGGAAAAGACCGGAATAGATTTTGGCGAGATGTCCTACGAAGACGCCAAGGCCGAGGCCAAGAAGCTCGGTTTGGATACTACCGACTTGTTCAATTGGGGCAAGGTGATCGAGGCGGTCTGGGAGGCAAAGGTCGAACACACCCTGATTCAGCCGACCTTCGTTTGCGATTTCCCGGTCGAAATTTCGCCGCTTGCCAAGCGTCACCGGAGCAACCCGCGTTTGACCGAACGGTTTGAGTTGTTTGTCGGCACACAGGAGATGGGGAACGCCTTCAGCGAGCTGAACGACCCGGTCGATCAGCTTCAGCGATTCTTGCAGCAAGGCAAAGCGATAGAAGCGGGCGATGAAGAAGCCCAGCCGCTCGACGATGATTTCATCACCGCGCTGTCGTACGGCATGCCGCCGACCGCCGGTTTGGGCTTTGGCATCGATCGCTTGGTCATGCTTTTTACCAACCAGCCGTCGATTCGCGATGTGGTCTTCTTCCCGCAGATGAAGGATGTCAAGGACGGCACGGTGCCGGTCTCGCAAATCTTAGCGCAATTGGCCGACGAAGAAAAAGGCGGAGCGTAGAAGTATTTCATGCCCCAGCCCCGTTCCGCCGGAAAAGCGTCATCAAACGGCAAGGCAGTCTCATCGCGACAGATCGAAAAGTCGCTGGCGAAACTCTGCCCGGTACTCGGCAAAGTCATTCGCAATTACGGCCCCTGTACCATCACTCGCAAGCGCGGCGGATTCGATATTGTCTGCCGAATGATCGTCTTCCAACAGCTATCCGGCAAAGCCGCGAATACCATCTGGGAGCGGTTTCGCGGACTGTGCCCGCGCAAGAAAGTCACGCCGTCTGCAATAGAGAAAATCACCGACGCCCAAATGCGTGAGGCGGGATTGTCGCGACAGAAGATCGGGTATATCCGCAACCTCGTCGCGCATGTCAACGACGGCTCGCTTGATTTCGCACACCTGAGTTCGCAAGCCGACGAATATGTCGTCGAGCACCTCACCCAGGTCAAAGGAATCGGCCAGTGGACTGCCGAGATGTATCTGATGTTTGTGCTCGGTCGCCCCGATGTCTTTTCCGAGGGCGACCTTGGTTTGCGCACGGCCGTAAAAAAGCTTTACGGAGTTAAAAGAAAGAAATTCGACTACGCCAAATTCGCGCAGCGCTGGTCGCCCTATCGCACGGTCGCTTCGTGGTACCTCTGGCGCAGTCTTGAAAATGAGTGATATCAGATGACTGACAAATTTGTGATTAGAAATGCCACCTCGGCCGACTGCGGCACGCTCCTGCTGCTGATCAAAGATCTGGCCGAGTACGAACAACTGAGCAGCGCCGTGGTCGCCACCGAACAGAGCTTGCGCTCATCGCTGTTCGGAAAAAGCCCGTCGGCCGAGGCCGTGATCGCCGAAGAAAACGGCACTCCGGTCGGATTCGCGCTCTTCTTTCACAACTACTCGACTTTTCTTGGCAAGAAGGGACTGTATCTCGAAGACCTCTTTGTCAAACCGGACTGCCGCGGGCGCGGGTATGGCAAAGCGCTGCTGAGTCACCTTGCCAAGATCGCGGTAAAGCGCGGCTGTGGCCGCTTTGAATGGGCAGTGCTCGACTGGAATTCACCCGCCATCGACTTCTACAAAGGGCTTGGCGCGGTGCCGATGGACGAGTGGACCGTGTTCCGGGTCGACGGTGACGCCCTGACCAATCTTGCCAAATTGAGCTAATGCAGCGATCTTTTGCCTCGAAGGCGTGTCTAAGTGAGGATGATCTCGGCGCCGGACGGTGTGACCGGCGAATAACATGTCACGTAGTTCATATTTGGTCGGCAACTCAACTCGATTTCGGGCGCTTTGGATTTCGCTTGCGATTTTCATCGGCGTTGCCACCCTTACCCGGCTATCACTTCTCATTTACAATTTCGGCGAGGTCGGCTCGGCGTGGACACGATTCATTCCGGCATTGCTCGTCGGATTTGTGCTTGACGTACTGGCCGGCCTGGCGCTGTTGATCCCCTTCGGAATCTACCTCCTCTGCGTTTCGACCCGTTGGCTGAAATCGACTTTCGGGCGCTGGTTTCATTTTGCAACTCTTTTCATTTATCTGTTTGGGTTGCTGTATCTGGCGGTTGTCGAGTTGTTCTTCTTCGGCGA
>CAYVWS010000050.1:0-15026 GCA_964455535.1 uncultured Ignavibacteriales bacterium
TAAGACGAACCCGCCCTACAAGAAAAAGCGCGGCGCATAGGAATGTACGCCGCGCACGACTCTCATCCCACCGCAAGCGGTGGGGCACCAAAACCTACTCCAAATTCGGGTCGGTCAGTTCGATGTTTGTGACCGGGCCGAAATCGTCAAGCGGTTTGTCAAACGTGTCGGGTTTGCCGACTACTACCAGCGACATCTTATCCGGTGTCAGATAGGTCGCGGCGACACGATTGATATCAGCCAATGTTACCTTGCGATAGTTGTCCAGATACGATTTGTAAAAATCGGCCGGCCAGCCGTCGTATTCAAGCGACATCAGATTGCGCACGATCTTGCCGGGAGTGTCAAAGGTGAAGACCAGACGATTGATCGCGGCGTCTTTGGCTTCTTTGAGTTCGGTTTCGGTCGCACCCTGATCGTGGATTTTGCGAATCTCTTCCATGATCAGTCCGATCGCTTTGTGTGCGGTGGCGGCTTTGGTTTGACAAACGGCGGTGAATGTGCCGAGGTCGCGCGAACTGATGTCGTATTGAGAATTGACGCGATAGGCCAGACCTTCGTCGGAACGTACACGCGAAGTCAGACGCGAGGTGAACGATCCGCCGCCCAGAATGTAGTTCATGAGCTGGATCGCATATCGGTCGGGATTGTCGCGTTTGATGCCGAGTTGGCCGATATTGATATTCGCCTGATTGATATCTTTGGTAACCAGAAATACGCCGGGATGCGGGGTGGGATCAACCGGCGGATATGCAGCAAGCGGTTCGGCGGATTTCTTCCAGTCACCGAAGAGCTTTTTGAGTTGAGCGAGGACAACTTTAGAATCGAAGTCGCCCGAGATGCCGATCATCATGTTGTTCGGGACGAAGAATTTCGTGTGATACGCTTTCAGATCGGCGGCGGTGATCGCTTTGACCGAGGCCCACTCGGTAGTGCGGCCGAACGGATGCTCGCCGTACAGCGTGCTTGCATAATACCGCGCCACCACGCCGCCGGGGTTGTCATTGCGGCGCTTGATCTGATTTTTGTAGTCGGTTTTCGCCAATTCAAGTTTGTCGTCGGGGAAAGCCGGATTGCGAAGCAGGTCGGCCAGGAGCGACAGACCGAGGCCGGCATCTTTGGCCATCACGCTCAAATTCGCCGAGCCCTGTTCGGAGCCGATGCTGGTCTCAAGCGATCCGCCCAGATACTCGAGCAAGTTGTTTAGTGAATCGCCGCTGACTTTGACGGAGCCGCCGGAACGCATGACGGTGCCGACAAGATCGGACAGGCCGTCTTTGTCCTTGCTGTCGAAGATCGAGCCGCAGTGAATCAGAACCGAAGCATTGAAAAGCGGGAGGCGGTGATTTTCGTAGAGATACACGACGAGGCCGTTGTCGAGTGCGACGCGGGTGACTTCTTTGCCGACTTCGGGGATAGTCAACTCAATCGGCGTGGTAGCAAGCTGGGCGATTTTGGCCGAGCCGGGGGATGTCGGTTCGAGAGTTTGGGCGATTGCAGATGTTAGTGCTATCGCGAGCGTCAATATCAATAAGACTGTTGTTTTCATGTTCATCTGCTCCTGCGCTCAGTGTGAGAATCCGGTTTGGTCGCCGGTCATGCGCGGCTGTGGCGGTTTGGCCTGACCGGTTTTGGTGATGAAGGCGACGGTGCGATTGGATTTGATCAGGTATTTGTTTACGACGCGCATGACATCGTCGGCAGTGACTTTTTTGATCGCGTCGTTGCGGTCGATGAAGTTGTGCCAATCGCCGGTGACAACCTCGCTGGTGGCCAGACGTCCGGCCAGACCCTGATTCGATTCGAGCGAGCGCGTGAACTGGGCGTCGATCTGGTTGCGTACTTTTTGCAGTTCCCACTCGGTGACTTTTTCAGTCTTGAGTTTGTCGATAAGGGCGTAAAGAGAATCTTCGAGTTCCAGCGTGGTGTGATTACCATAAGGCGAGATCGTGCAGGTGAAGGCGCTGGGGTAGCGGGCGTAGTCGACACCTGCACTGGCGGTGCCGAGTTTCTTTTCGCGAAGGTTCTTATAGAAGCGGCTGGTGCGACCTGAGGAGAGAATGTTGGCGGCGACATCGAGCGCCGGTAGATCAGGATGACCGATTGACGGTGTCGCCCAGGTGATAAACGCGATCGGATTGGCTGGGTACTCGACCTCGACGCGGCGTTCGCCGGTGTGGGGAGGGTCGAAGGTCACGACCGGTTTCGGCAACGGCTGCGCTGCAATCGGGCCGAAGTATTTTTCGGCGATAGCGAAGACTTCGTCGGCTTTGACATCGCCGACAATCACGGCAACGGCATTGGCGGGGGAGTAGTGCAATCTGAAATAGTCTTCGACATCCTCGCGCATCAGAGTCTGCAGATCACTCATCCAACCGACCACCGGCCAGCCGTAGGGAGAGGCGTTGAAGGTAGCGGCGGAGACAGCTTCATCAAGCGTGCCGCGGGCTTCGTTTTCGGTGCGAAGGCGACGTTCTTCCATGACGACATCGCGCTCGGAATAGAACTCGCGCAGGACCAGATTGGCGATCCGGTCGCTTTCAAGAAAAGCCCAAAGTTCGAGGCGGTTTTTGGGAAGGGAGAGGAAGTACTGGGTGCCGTCATTGTTGGTCGAGGCGTTAAGGCCGGAGCCGCCGTTCTGGAGATAGGTCGACCAGAGTTCGTCTTTGATGACGTATTTTTTTTGTTCGGCCTGGGCGTCGGCGATCTGCTGGCGCAGCTCTTTGTATCGCGCGGAGTCGGGAGTATTGATGTTGCGATTGAGCTTGGCCTGTTCGGCATACATCAGATGAGCCAGCGAATCGATGCGGGCCATGATCGGGACCTCGGCATCGTAGTTGCTGGTACCGATCTGCTTTGTGCCTTTGAAGAGCATGTGCTCAAGAAGGTGCGAGGCGCCGGTCAGGCCGGGGCGTTCGTCGACAGAGCCGGTATTGAATTTGATGTAGGATGCAAACACCGGCGCCGAGTGATTTTCGAGCACCAGAAATCGCATGCCGTTTTTCAGAGTGTGTTTCTTGACATCGAGCTGGAATTCCTTTGTGGCCGCATTGGCGGACAGACAAAGAACCGGCAGCAGGATGAGGGACATGAACAAGCGGAGCTGTTTCACGTGATTCTCCTCGTCATTCCTGACGCGCTATGAGGGTGCGAACTACCTATCAAATCCACACTGTGTTGTCATGAATTGCACGGTGCGGGCGGGAATAGTCTAACATGGCGGTACGCACGGGGCAAGTCGAGATTCTCAGTGGAGCGCGAGACTTGACGAATTGGTACCGAGATGTCAATATTACGGCATGCCGGCAATGGGGAATGCGCTGATCAGAATACTCGCGTTGATGTTTCTACTTAGCTGGGGCGGGCCGGTCGGCGGCGCTCCTGCAAACAAGGTGTTGATTTCTGTTGGCGTAGAGATAAACGGCAAAGACGGACGATTTCGCGCAGTGCGGCGAGTGCGCTACCGCGAAATTCTCCAGACAGTTCCGTCGGCGCGTTTTGTGACGTTCACACTTCCCGAATACCCCTGGTCAAAGCTCGCCGGCATCAAAATGAGTATCAATGCCAAGAAGTTCGGCAAGGATTATCAGGATGTACGAAGCGGCAGCGGCGACGATGTCTTCCTAAGTGATGCCCTCATGCACGGACTGTTTTTTCCTACCAATGAAATGAAAGTGGGCGACACCCTCGCGTACGAATGCACAGAGGACATATCTGATCTAACGTATCTCCCCCTTTGTGCAATTGTCAACGTCGACGACATCGAGTCATATGATCTGAGCGTGAAGTATCCCAAAGGGATTGTCGTAGCGCCGCGGCTTGTCTTCGTTCGTGACACCTTTCCGGTTTCTGTCGTCGATGACGGCGCAGGCAACCTGAGCATCTCTACAACACAGATCCCGAAATCGGAACGCCTGAGCGCCTATCCGCTGAATTCGTGGCACGGGCTGATCTGCCTTGAAGTATCCGCAAACGGAAAATCCTTAACGGCCAGCCATCCGAGCGACTTTGTCGACTGGTATAAACGTCAGATTTCACTCGAACCAACGCTTGACCCGCTTGGCGGTTTTTCCGCTCGTGATACGATCGGCACCTTTGCCACTCCCCGTGAACAGCTGTCGGCAATCCACGACTGGGTGCGTACACACATCAGGTACATTGCCGACATGAGCCGCGGACACTCCCACTTTCCGCACGCGCCGTCGGATGTGTTGTCGCTGCGGTATGGCGATTGCAAGGATCGCGCCTACTTGGTATGCGCCCTGGCCCGGCAGTTCGGGCTGACAGTGCACATGGGGCTGGTTGCAAGCACGTTTCGTCCAGATTTGGGTGGTCTCATTCATGTGTACAATTTCGATCATGTCATCTGTCAGTATCGAGACAGCAGCGGAGACGTGTTCTTCGATCCCACCGCGCGGTACAATGCGTTCGACGATGTCCCGTCAACTATCTTGGAGCATCGCGCCTTCATTCTCGATCCCGAAAACCCGCGCGAAGCCGCCGTGCTGTCGCCCGACACGACCGACGAGCTTGAAATACGTCTGGACGCACAGGTCGATTCGCTTCACGCCGCCAATGCGATCATAACGGTCCGCAAGGACTTGCTGGCCGCGGTGCGGCTGGTGCGGCTCGAACAGACCGGCGTGTCGCTCGATGAATTGTATCGGAATATTCTCGAAAGCCCGGTGCAGCCGACTCGTCTGCGCAGTTTCAAAATCCTCGAAGATGCGGGCCGATGGATTCGATTTTCGGCAACAGCGGACATTTCGTCGCTGGTAGTGGTGTCCCCGTCGAAGGCCTATTTGCCGGAGACGGTGTTTCCTATAGTCAAGCCGGAGATCGAGCAGAGAGCGAAAGACTCGCTGCCGCTATACTATGACGATCAGACGGCTGTTCGACTGCTCCTCGATCTGCGGGGAACGCAGGGAGCGGTTGCCGACACCACCTCAATCTGGGGTGATGCCGAGAGCGGGCAATCGGCAACCTCGGTATCCACCGACAGTAGTCAGACCGTTCATTTCATGCATCGCGTGCATAGATTCCGGAAGATACTGGCCGGAGAGCAGAAGACTGCGCACCTGAAATTCTGCGCTCAGTATGTCCAGGTGCGAAAACCCATGTTTGCCTTGAAGCGGGAGAAGAAATGAAACAACTGCTGAAACTGCTGGTGGCAGCAACGGTCCTGACTCTGGTTGGCTGTACGGTGCCCAAACGGGTCACGGTTCTTGAAATGCCGGATACGACGACAACCACTTTGCCGCCGGTCGACATCACGCCATACCTGAACTACGCCGATGTGTACGACGGCGTCTATCTGGATGTTGATAACGTGATCGAGCACGCTGCCATTCAGACCACGCCGGATGGTATCTCCAAAGATTTCTGGTTTTACTCACGAGTGTTCAAGAAGCGGTACATTGTTCTCAATCCGGAGGCACAATCGTTCACCACGTTTGAGATTGGCTTTAAGCCGGACAAGCTGTATTTGCGCAGTACGTCGCCCCGGGGAGAAGTACATCGCTACGGCCTGACCGATCTGAAGCAGGTCTTATCAAGTAAAGACGACTACGACTACAAGTTCGCGTTCCCGCACGTCGAGAAGGGAACGGTGATCGATATCGGGTATGAATGGACATACAGCGTGGCACGGCTGATGCCGCCGCTGGAGGAGGACATTCCGCTTCAATACACAGTTCCCTGCGAGCATCTTCGCTTCCGGTTTTCCTGCCCGGAATCATGGCAGATTCATATCAAAGCCGATACTCCGGGTGTCCATGCGCCGGTGGAGAGAACAACCGACCCGAATAATCATATGTTGTTTCTCACCTACGAGGCGAGTCATGTGCCGGCCTTTAAGATGGAGCGGTTTTCGCCGCCCGTTGGTCAATCTTCACCTCACCTCACGTTTAGGATCGGCGACATATTTGTTGCCGGTCAATTCATCAAATCGATCGACAGTTGGGACAAAGTGGTCGAGCAGTTGTTCAAGTACGAGCTTGGCAAGGCGGAAATCTTTCAGGATCCTACGCAGCAGCGGAAACAGAGCAATGAACTTCCGGAAGCGTTGCGGAAATTGGCCGATTCGCTGGGGCGCATCGCCACGACCAGGTTCGATACGGTTGAGGCGGTCAATCGCTACGTGTCGACCGCCATCAAACTGGCCGGAAAGCCTCATGCGGGGAATGCGGCCGCGACTCTCCTTGCAAAAAAGGGCGGGCGCTTTGACATCGCTTCGCTTGAAATGACGCTTCTGGAACTACTGCAGATTCCGTCGAATCTCGTGCTTCTTCACGATCGCGACGACGGAGGATTCGATCGCGCGTTTGTGTCGATGAGCCAATTCTCGACTCTTGGCGTTCGTGTGCGGTTGGATACGACTGACTGCCTGTTGTTTCCCTGGGTGAAAAATCTGCCGATCACATTTATTCCGCCGTCATTTCGGGGTGAACCGGCGGTGGTGTTGGGTGACCGATCTATCAACAGTATGTGGACGGTGCCGGTTGAGCAATCCGGAGTGAATCGTATCGAGCAGGCGGTTTCGGCGAGTATCGATTCGGAGATGGTTATTCACTCGAAGACTTCCCTGCTCTTCGAAGGAGCAAATGCATTTAGTATGCGACGGGCAATCGAAGAGCTGAAGTCGGCCGATGCCACCGATTCACTGCGCCATTGGCTGTTGCCTGTCTCCGCCAATATTCAATTTGACTCGCTTCAGCTGGTCAACGACACCGATTACTATCGGCCCCTGAATGTCAACCTGTTCTATAAGATACCCAACGCCATCAGCGTCACACCCGAAGAAATTATCGTCCGGATTGGCGATCTCATGTCGCCGATCTGGGGGTATCGGGTCGCTGAGGATTCGTCGACGCGGACACAGGATGTCGATGTTGATTTCCCGCATTCGTATCGGCGACTGCTCACCCTCGCAACGCCCCATGGCTGGACACTGACTTCGAATACCACCGATCAACGGGATGAAAATCAGTTCGGCAGTAGCCAGTACACGGTTCGGTTTGGCAATGATTCGCTGACGGTCGATCAAGCCACGACGATGCTGCGAACCAGACAGCCCAAAGAGCAGATCGGGCGCCTCCAGGAGCTCTTGTTCGGCAAGCCGGGCGTCGAATCGGGCACGCTGATTTTTGCGACACCGCGACCTTAGGCAAGGGTCGTGAAGTCCGGTAGTCACAATGCGGCCCGACTTTGGTCGGGCCGCTTGCTTTTTCGACCGAGGGTGTCCATATTTGCCAGCCACGATGAGTAGTACACGCCTATGACCGAACTGCACGAAGAAGACCGCACCCATCATTTTGTTCCATTGGCCGAAGGGACGATGGTTTCGCATTTTCGCCTCTCAAAGCGAATCGGCGCCGGCGGCATGGGTGAAGTCTATTTGGCTGAGGACACGCAGCTTGATCGTCAAGTCGCGCTCAAATTCCTCCCGGCGCAGTATTCGAACGACATAGATCTGAAGAACAGATTTCAGCGCGAAGCGCGGGCGGCGGCCAAGCTCAATCATCCGAATATTATCACGATCTACGAAGTGAGCGAATTCAACGGGCGGCCGTACTTTGCGATGGAGTATGTCGAAGGCAAGTCGCTGCATACGCATGTGCAGGACACGCCGCTGCAGGTTTCGCAGATTCTGGCGCTGGCGATTCAGATCGGCGAAGGACTACGCCGGGCGCATGAACAGGGGATCATACATCGCGACATCAAGTCGGCGAATGTAATAGTTGGCAGCGACGGCCGCGCGCGCCTGTTGGATTTCGGTCTGGCGGCTGTGCATGGCAGTGAAAAACTGACCCGCGACGGTTCGACGCTCGGTACGGTAGCGTATATGTCCCCGGAACAAATTCGCGGACAGGCCGTTGACCACCGCTCCGATCTGTTTTCGTTCGGCGTGGTGCTCTATGAATTGGTGACCGGTCGCACGCCGTTCCGTCGCGACAACGATGCTTCGACCATGAATGCGATCAATACTGAAGCTGCCGAACCGCTGGCCCGATTCAAAGTCGGCGTGCCGCCATCGCTGCAACAGGTGATTGATAAGGCCCTGCAGAAAGATCCGTCGATGCGGTATCAATCCGCCGGCGACTTTGTCGCGGATATGAAGCGGATTCAATCGGAGACGTCGTCGCCGTCGCTGCCGGTCATGCCGTCGTCGAAGCCGATTGTCGCGGTCCTGCCGTTTGAAAATGCCGGATCGGCAGAGCGTGAGTATTTTGCGGATGGCATCACCGACGAGGTGATCGCGCGACTGGCGCGTCTTAAGGAGATTGGCGTGATTGCCGAGGCCAGTGTCGCGCAGTACAAAAAATCGACCAAGCGTCCTCGTGAGATCGGACAGGAATTGGGATGCGGATATATCCTGCGCGGGAATGTCCGCTGGGACGAATCGGCGCAGCCGCCGCGGGTACGCATCTCCGCCAAGCTGACGCGCGTTCAGGACGAGACATATTTGTGGGCTGAATCGTATGACCGCGTTCTGGATCAGATTTTTGTCGTCCAGTCCGACATCGCCGATCATGTGGCGCGTGAACTTGGCGCGTCGCTGTCATCGGGCAAGCAGGCCGATCCGTCGGCCGGCGGGACGAAAAATCTCGAAGCGTATGATCTGTATCTGCGCGCGCGAGAGTTTTTCCCCGGCACGATCGACGACACGCTGATTCGCCAGACGATCACCTTACTTCGACAAACACTGGCGCTCGACCCGGACTATGCCTCGGCGCTGGCGTTGCTGGGATGGGCGGAAATAGCGCAGTTCTGGGTGACCGACAAAGAACCATCGCGGCTCGCCGCGGCCAAGGAACATTTGGAACGGGCGCTGGCGCTCGCGCCGGGCCTATTCGACGCCCATGTCGGTATGGGGTACTATCACTACTGGGGACGCTTAGACTATGAACCGGCGCTGGAAGAATTCGGCAAAGCGCTGGCTTTGCGGCCCAACGATGCCGATGTCCTGTTTTCAATCGGCGTGGTAGAGCGGCGACAGGGAAAGATCGAACAGTCTATCGAACGATTGAATCTGGCCATGCGCCTAAATCCGCGCGCCCATTTGATTCTTTGGAATCAGTCGCAATCGCTGACGTTTGTTGGCCGGTATCGCGAAGGGGTCGAATTGGCGGAAAAGGCGGTGCAGATGAATCCGGCCTCTCCTGCGGCCTGGAGCACGTTGGCGTACGCGGCGGCCACTGCGGAAAGTTCGCTTGAAGCCGGGGCGAAGATTCTTGCGCGCGCCGAAAAGCATGTTCAACTGTCACGACTTCTCTATCTGCGACCGCTCATGTTTATCTATGCCGCTTTCCATGGAAACGATTTCGGCAAGGCGCTGGACAGTCTGGATGTCACCAGCACCGGACCGGACCCGCTCTCGTTTGTCGAACTCAGATATGTTCTGGCGCATGCGGCCGGACGCAAAGACGTGGCGCGTTTGTACGCTGAAGTGATTGTCGCGATCGGCGAAGACCGCATTCAACGCGAGACAAGCGAGGTCATCTCCTATGTCGTGTTGGCCGAGGCCTACTGCGAACTCGGGATGCCCGACAAAGCCCGCGAACGGGCGCAGGCAATCGAGCAAATGCGTACTTTCAAGATTGACGCCTTTGAGCGGGCCGTGTGTTGTGCGCATCTGGTGAATATCTACGGCCGCTTAGGCGATCTGGAAACCGGCCTGAGTTGGCTTCGCCGGTTTATGCAGGCGTTTCGCGTTACGTCCCCCGGTCTTTATTCGAAAATGCCCGTGGCGAAATACTATGCCCATCTGCCGGAATTCTGGGAAATCCTCGGGATCGAGCGTCCCAACCAGGCATAATCGACCGTATTACTCCATCGAAGCCCGGCCAATTCCAAAGCCCAATTTCCCCTTGTGCCACTGTCGGTTTTCTGCTTTTTTTCGCGGATAAAATATTGCCTGATAGGTACGTTTTGTCAGCATAGGACGAAAGCACGCATATGAAAAAGATACTCGTTACCGGAGCGCTGGGGCAGATCGGATCGGAACTGACTATGGCGCTTCGCACCCATTACAAAGACCGCGAGGTCATCGCCACCGATATCCGGATGCCCACCGACGAAAGCTTGCGCGACTCGGGGCCGTTTGAATTTTTGGACTGCACCGATCCGAATCATATCACGCGCGTCATGCAGCGGTTCGATATCGATACCATCTACCATCTGGGCGCGCTGTTGTCGGCAGTTTCGGAGATGAAGCCGAATACGGCGTGGAATATCAATGTCAACGGGCTGTATCATATTCTCGAAGCCGCGCGGCAATACAAGTGCGCGATCTTCTTCCCGAGTTCGATCGGAGCGTTTGGGCCGACCACGCCGAAAGTCGATACACCGCAGGACACGATCCAGCGTCCGGACACGATGTACGGTATTACCAAAGTCACGGGTGAATTGCTGTGCGACTACTACTACAAGAAATTCGGGGTCGAATGCCGCGGACTGCGTTTCCCGGGATTGATTTCGTATCAAACTGAGCCGGGTGGCGGCACGACAGACTATGCAGTCGAAATTTTTTATGAGGCGGTGAAGCACAAACACTATGTCTGCTATCTGAAGGAAAATACGTCGCTGGATATGATGTACATGCCCGACGCCCTCCGTGCGATGATAGAACTCATGGAAGCCGACGGATCACGGCTGGTGCACCGGAACGCCTTCAATGTGACGGCGATGAGTTTCACACCGGCTCAATTGGGGCGCGAAATTCAGAAGCATATCCCGCAATTCGGAATGGAATACAGTGTCGATCCGGTACGGCAGGGGATAGCTGATTCGTGGCCGGATAATATGGACGACTCTGCTGCCCGCCGTGAGTGGGGGTGGAAACCGAAATTCGCGCTTGAAGCGATGACCAAAGACATGATCGCGCGCATCACTGAGCGAGTCGGATTGCCGGCCGAACAGAAAGCCCGCTAAATAGAAATCAGGAACAGATTATGCCACTCGATAAATTTGCTCAGGTACTGACATCGGAAGTCGATGCCCTTAATTCAGCCGGCACAGCCAAGGGGCCGGAAAAAGTTGTCGTTGATGTCATACGGGCGTCGGGTTCGAAGGGCCCGCGTTTTCGGCTGGCCGGTTTCGGCAATCGCGAATTCATTCGGATGAATTCGAATTCATATCTGGGGATGTCGCTCAAAGAGGATGTGATCAAAGCCGAAGAGGCGGCCACCCACAAATACGGCGTCGGTCCGGGCGCGGTCCGATTTATCTCCGGCACCTATGAGCCGCACGTGGAACTTGAAAAGAAGCTGGCGGCGTTTCATGGGCGTGAGGCGTGTATGCTGACCTCGGCGGCATATACATCGGTGGTCGGTATCATGGCCTCCCTGGTCAAACCCGACACCGGTGTTGTTTCCGACGAACTCAACCACAACTGTATCATCAACGGTATCCGCCTCGCGCAGCCGAAAGTCAAACGAGTGTACAAACACCTGAATCTGGGCGAACTCGAAAATCAGATCAAAGAGTGTGTCGGCCAGGTGCAGAGTTTGCTGGTGATTACCGACGGTATATTTTCGATGCGCGGCGCGGTTGCGCCATTGGCTGAGATTGCGGCGGTTGTCAAAAAATACGACGCGCAGTTTCCGGCGAATATTGTGCTCGTGGTTGACGACTCGCACGGTGTCGGCGCGTTCGGACAGACCGGACGCGGAACCGAAGAGTATTGCAAAGCGCAGGGTGTCGATATTCTGGTCGGCACACTGGGCAAAGCATTTGGTGTCAACGGCGGGTATATTGTTTCGTCGAACGCCGTGATTACCTATCTGCGCGAGAAGAATCCGCTCTATATCTACACCAATCCAATTACGCCGCCGGAGGCGTGTGCCGCTCTTAAGTCACTCGAACTGGTGCAAAGCGCAAAAGGCGCGGAATTACTCAGTCACTTGCGCGCGATGACGGCCCGTTTCAAGAAAGGTTTGATTGATTTAGGATACGAGTCGATTCAGTCGGAGCATCCGGTGGTGCCGCTTTTTGTGCGTGATACCGAGCGGACAACCAAGTTGGTTAAGTTCTTGCTGGAACACGATATTCTCGCCACCGGACTGAATTTCCCGATTGTCCCCAAGGGGGATCAATTGGTAAGGTTCCAGGTCAGCGCCGATCACACGCCCGGGGATATTGATATCGTGCTCAGTGTACTGAGGGAATTTAAGAAAGTTACATGACAATCAGAAGTTCAGTTGCGGCGGCGATCATAGTGTTGGTCGTCGCATCTCTCTCATGGGCGCAGGGAGAATATGTCGGCTTTGGCCAGTCGGCCGTGGGTTTCGGAATGGGTCGGGCGGTCGGGAAGTACAACGAAGGAACGACGCTGGCCGGCGGCGGCGTCTTCAACGGCAAGTACGAGCTGTCGCTTTCATTCACCCACTTCGACAGCAAGGGGTCTTTGGGAGATGCCTTCGGCGCCCGCTATCGTTCGTTTCTGAAGCGAGATCTCGAACGACAAACCGTTTTTGCCTGTTATGAAGTCGACATGGCCGCAACCGGGGAGACTGTATTCATCTCGGGTGGCGTGGGTGGCTTTGTGAACTTGTGGATTGGGGGCGGGAGTTGCTTTCAACTTTCCGCCGTTCAGAGTCTCGCCATCAGCGCTCGCTCCAGCCGCAACAATGGCCGATTGTCCGCACATGTCATGGGCGGCCTCGCCTATGTGCAGCCCCTGGGAAAAGGCGTCGCACTTGCCTTCGAATCCGGTGTATCGGGCAGTACGATGGAGGGGAGCGGGGCCACCGGGGCTGTTGGACTCAGCATAGTAATTCCGCTTAAAGGCAAAGAATCGTTCTGAAAGATCTGCGCCGCTGTTTGGCGGCCGGCATCAATGTGCCGACATTGTCTCACGCTCGAAGTGCTCAACTTTGTGATTGACCGGTTTGACCGTGCGCAGATAAGCGTAGATTGAGCCAAGATCTTTGTCGGTCATGCCGGCATAGACTGTCCAGGGCATGGCGGTATTGAAGGCCGTCGGATCGAGAGCAACTTCACGGACAATCTCGGGGGCGAAACTGCGGAATTTGGCGATGAAATCCTCGCGTGACCAATCGCCGATTCCGGTGGCGCTGTCGGGCGTGATATTGGCGGTTCGATTGAGAAAACTCCACGGAGACGGGAAATGAATTTCCATCCCGCCGGCGAAATCCATTCCCGGTAACGGCTGGCCTTTTTCATCGACTTTAGTGTGACATTCGAAGCATCCGGCCGCATTCGCCATGTATCCACCGTAGGCGACTTCGTCGGCGGTGTCGGGGATGGCTGTTCCAGAGGCCGGCCGCGGAATCAATCGGACAATTAGATTCATAGGGAAATTGAGCTTCGATTCAGGCACGGCGTTGTCGATCGGTGCGAGAGTGCGAATGTACGCGATGATCGCTTTGATATCATTTGGATCGAGCGCGCCGTAATTGATATAGGGCATCATCGGAAACATGGCGCGGCCGCTTTTGGTCACGCCGGTGGTAATGGCGTGGAACAGTTCAGCGTCGGTATAGGTGCCGATCCCGGCCGGTGTGATATTGGAGGCATACAGAGTTCCCGGAAGGCCGAGCATTGCTTCATCGAAGATTTGACCGCCTTTGCCTCGGGTGGATTCGTCGATCGGTCCGGCATAGAAGCGCCAGTCGCGCGTCGAGTGACAGTCGAGGCAACCGCAGACATGATTGGCCAGATACTCGCCGCGGGCCACCAGTTCCGGCGTGGCATCGATCATTATTTCGGTCACGGCGCCGGCCTTGGGATAAGAACTGGTGAACCACCAGTACCAGATGCCGACCGCGATCACTACTACAATCACAACAGACAATAGGATTTTGCCGAGTATTCGCATGAGAATCTCCGTGCATGTTTCGGTCGGACACCGCAGGGCGTCGACTCGTCTTGCTTCATCGTTTGTTGCGGCAAGTATAGACTTGCTCTTCGCACATTGCAACCTCAAACTGTAATCATCGACCGATAAACTCCATCACATCGAGTCTTCCTCAATGCTTGTTGACCTCGCCGAGTCGGCAGTCTACCTTGAATTTGTCAGGTCGCTGAAAAGCAAGATCGGGATTGAATAGATTTGCAGTTGGCGAGTATACGTAGGGAACAGATGCAGAAACAAGGAAGGAGAGACTCGTGAGAGTATTCGGAATAGTTTTGGCCGTGATAGTCGGCCTGGTGGTCGTGGTGGGCATGATGATCTGGACCGGTCGAAGCGGGCTGATATCGCGCAGTCAGGGAGTCGACGCCCAATGGGGACAAGTACAGAATGTTTATCAGCGGCGATTCGATCTGGTGCCAAATCTGGTTGCCTCTGTGGACAATTTCATGAAGCGTCAGCAGCAGACGCTGACCGAGGTCATCTCGATGCGCCAGCGGGTGATCGATCTGAAGAGTTCGCTTGATACAGCGCTTCTGAAACAGAACCCGGGTCTGCTCGATTCGATTTCCGCCCAGCTGTCGCGTCAGCTCAATTCATTTATCAATGTGGTCGCAGAGCAATATCCCGAAA
Organism: uncultured Ignavibacteriales bacterium; assembly: GCA_964455535.1. Lineage (GTDB taxonomy): Bacteria > Zixibacteria > MSB-5A5 > GN15 > FEB-12 > JACRAV01. The sequence goes on from CAYVWS010000050.1 coordinate 14,507, forward strand.
TCAAGGGTGAGCAGGCGTACACCGATCTGATGACACAACTCGAGGGGACTGAAAACCGGATCGCACAGGAACGCCGCGCTTATAACGATGCCGTCAAGGAATACAACGTCTATCGCCAGTCCGGCATTCGTGCGCTGGCCGCCGGCGCAATCTTTGGCTTCCCGTACGAGAAGCAGTACTTTGCGGCTGAATCCGGAGCGCAAAAAGCGCCCTCTGTGAAAGACGCTTTTGAAAACAAGTAGACTTCGATCATGGGTCGTCGCGGTTGCGACGACCCTGCTCATCTGTGCGGTCGCGTTTGGCGTTGCCGGGGCGTTTGATATCCCCGGCTATTCGGGGCCGGTGAATGATGTAGCCGGTGTACTTTCACGCTCGGCGCGCGAAGAGATCACGCGCAAAATCACCGACTACAAGAATGCGTCCGGCAATGAAGTCGGAGTGCTGATTGTCAAGTCACTTGACGGTGACGACATTGGAAATGTCGCCCACGATGTGTTCAAAAAGTGGGGAATTGGAAAAG
>CAYVWS010000051.1:0-14953 GCA_964455535.1 uncultured Ignavibacteriales bacterium
TCGACTGAGCTTGACCGCACCCGCCAGTCCAAAGTCGAAGAATCTTCGCGAGCCGAGGAAGATATCACAACTGCCGCCACCCGCACTACCGAGCTCGAATCTCAGTTGCGGGAACTATTCTCGTTGCGAGAGCAGGAGAATCGCCGGCAGGAAACACTGCGCGCGGAGCAAAATTCGCTGATGGGCGACACATCCGGAGTTGAGTCGCAGACCAAGCAGCTGCGCACCGAAAAAGACTCCCTCTCCGAGCAGATCCATTCTTTGGAAAACCGGATAAGCGTGCTGCAAAGCGAAGTCGCCAATACCGTCTCCCGGATGCAGGAAGAACATTCGGTGGACGTGACGACTGTGGAGATCGTCAACCCCAACGCCGAACTGACTGACGAACAGGCCCGCCAGCGGCTGCATCAGCTCAAAGAGCAGATTCGCAATTTCGGCGCGGTCAATCTTCTGGCGCTTGAGGAATACAAAGAGGCCAGCGAGCGCGAGAAGTTCCTGGGCGAGCAGCTTCGCGATCTGAACACCGCCAAGGATGATCTGACCTCTACGATCAGTCAGATCAACAATACCGCGCGGCAGATGTTTAACGAGACGATGGACAAAGTCCGCGCCAATTTCCAGCGGCTGTTCGTTGAACTCTTCTCCGGCGGCGAGGCCGATGTACGGCTTGAAAACCCCGACGATCCGCTCGAATCGAATATCGAGATTATCGCCCGTCCGCGCGGCAAGAAGCTTTTGTCAATCACCATGATGTCCGGCGGCGAGCGCGCGCTGACAGCCATCTCGCTTCTCTTCTCGCTCTATCTGGTGAAACCGTCGCCGTTCTGTATCTTGGACGAAATCGACGCCCCGCTTGACGACGCCAATTGCCGTCGGTTCTTAAAGATCATCCGGTCGTTCTCGAATCAGACGCAGTTCATTACGATCACCCACAACAAGATCACCATGGAAGCGGCCGACAATCTCTACGGCGTCACAATGGAGCAGCCGGGCGTGTCCAAGCTGGTCGGCGTACGCTTCGGCGGCGGAACGCTTGGCGACAACGGCGAAGAGAAGATCGAAATCGAGGTTGCGCCGACCGATGAGGATTTGCCAGCGGCGATTCGTGAGCGCCTCATGCCCGATATCAACATGGCCCGCGAGGACTCTTCGTCCTCCTCTTCCTGATTTTCGGCATGGCATCGTTTTTCGACAAACTCAAGAAGTCTCTTTCCCGCACTACCGAGGCGATCGTCGAGAAGATCACCCAGGTAGTGACCGGGCGTCGGATCGATCAGGATCTGCTGGATGAACTCGAAGAAATCCTGATTTCGGCCGATGTCGGCGTACAGGCGACAATGCGCCTGATCGAGCGTGTGCAGAAGGCCGCCAAAGAACAAAAGCTCACCGAGGGCGATCAGCTCATCGGGCTTCTGAAAGACGAAATCTCCGCCATTCTGGCCAAGAATGAATCGCACACGGTCGGCGGTGGCGGGCTGTCGGTTTGGCTGATTACCGGTGTGAACGGAGTCGGCAAGACGACGACTATCGGCAAACTGGCGACCTACTTTGCCGGGCAGAAAAAGAAAGTCATGATTGCGGCCTGCGACACCTTTCGCGCGGCCGCCATCGATCAGATCAGCATCTGGGCGGAACGAAGCGGAGTCGAAATAGTCAGATCGAGCGAAAACGCCGACCCGGCCTCGGTTGCCCACGATGCCGCGGCGGCGGCACAGGCACGCGGAGTCGAGATTCTGCTGGTTGACACCGCGGGTCGACTTCATACCAAATCGCACCTGATGGACGAACTCAAAAAGATTCGCCGGGTGGTCGAGAAAGCTGCGCCGAATGCAAACATTCTGAGCAAGCTGATCATCGACGGCAACACCGGCCAGAATGCAGTTTCGCAGGCGCGCGTTTTCACCGAGGCGGTCGGGTGCGACGGCATCATCATCACCAAACTCGACGGCACTGCCAAAGGCGGAATTGTGATCGCCATATCCGAAGAACTGGGCGCGCCGGTGGAGTTCATCGGGCTGGGCGAAGGGATTGATGATCTCCAGCCATTTGAGCCGAAGGCCTTCGCCGAGGCGCTCTTTGCCAAATGATCACGCTTTCGATTGCCACCGAGTCACGTAACGAATTTGTCGATATCACCGCACTTGTTGGGCAGGCGGTTTCGCAACGCGGGATCCAATCGGGAAGTGTTCTCTGCTTTGTCCCCCACACGACTGCGGGCATCACGATAAACGAGAACGCCGATCCTGATGTGCGCCGCGATATTCTCAAAAAACTGGAAGCGGTATTCCCGCAACGTGACGACTATCGCCACGCCGAGGGAAATTCCGACGCCCATATCAAGGCCTCGCTCGTTGGATCGTCGGTGCAGGTGATCATCGAGGACGCCCGGCTGGTGTTGGGCACTTGGCAGGGGATATTTTTCTGCGAGTTCGACGGTCCCCGAACACGTCAGATCTATTTGCAACTCAATTCAAATGCGTAAGATCAGGGTCGTCGCGGTCGGCAAGGACAAAGATCGCTGGGTGGCCGATGCGGTCGCCCACTACACCAAACTCCTTGGTCGATATGCCTCAATTGAGATTGACACGATTTCCAAAGGGCGGGCGACCTCTTCGACCGACCCGGAATCGACGAAGCGCGAGGAAGCCGACGCGATTTTGAAGCATATCGGCGACTCGCCGTTTGTGGCGCTACATGACCGGGGCGAATCGCTTAACTCGCTGCAATTTTCAAAGGCCATCGAAAAGCTGACCGCGCACCAGCGCGGCGCGCTGACGTTTGTGATCGGCGGCGCATATGGATTCGACAAACGAATCCTTAGTAGTTCCGTCCAGCAGCTCTCCCTCTCCCCTCTTACATTCAGCCATCAAATCGTCCGGCTTGTCCTGCTCGAACAACTTTACCGGGCGTTTACTATTCTCGAAGGAACTGATTACCACAAATAAATAGGCGCCCTGTCTGGATCGGTAGACAGAGCGCCTTTGAGGAAAGATAAGAGGGGATTTTACTTAAGCAGGATCATCTTCTTGCTGTCTGAGAACCCGCCCACTTGCAGTTTGTACAGATAGATGCCCGAGGCGGTCTGTGAGCCGGTATCGGCCTTGCCGTCCCAGGTAACTTCGACTGTCCCGGCATCGCTTGATCCGCTGAACTGCCGCACCAGCGCACCGGTAATATTGTAGATCTGCAGTGACCAATCCGACGCCGCCGGCAGACCGAAGCTTATCACGGTGGTCGGGTTGAACGGATTCGGATAGTTCTGGTTCAGAACGAAGTTATCCGGCATACCGATCTGACCGGACTTGGCTGTGTAGGGCTTGCCCTGATAGTCAACCAGTTCAATATGCGACAAATTCATCGACCCGCTGCCGGTGACCGGAACATTGAGCAGGTTGCGCTCGCCTGATTCGATCTTCCCGCGGCCGATGTTGTAGATCAGGACTTTCAATCGGCCGTTGTCAACCGACGAGATGATATTCATGTCGTAGGCGTCGCTTCCCGCGGTCACTTCGCCGATGGTCAGTGTCGGATCCACATCCCACACCAGATAGGCCGCGCCAATGTCACCGACGGTTTCAGTGGTAACGCTGAGAGTCGATAGATCGCGGGTGGATTGTACGGTCGCAACCTGATCGTAGGGGCTCAACTTGGGTGTCTGCGGGGCGTCACCCACGACGATCCGGATCAGAAGCGCGAGATCGGCCACGGTCAGAGTGATACCGTCGGCGTTGACATCAGAGGCCGCGATCGAGCCCGGCACATGACTACCGAAGGCGCCCAGACCGATGATGAAGTAGTTGGAGAACATGACGGCGTCGGCGACTTCGTAGGCCAGACCGTTCATGTTGATATCGCCGCGATCATCGATCGAGTCAGCCGAGATGATACAGACGCCGCCGTTGAAGAAGTCGATGCAGCGCGTGGGAGGCGTCTTTCCACCCAGATTCAGGCAGGAATCGGGGGCGCCCATGCCGAACGGACGATCCGCTTCTTTGTAGGTCGCGTCGTCGGTTTCGTCCCAGATCAGCGCGTCTTCGTTGTTGTATATCCGACGGTCGATAAAGAGCACCGTCCCGGCGGGGTTCGAGAACGAGTTGTCGGCGCAGTCGTACCAGACAAAGTTGACCGGCACGAACTGACCGCCAAGATTCTGGTCGTTCTTTATGAGGAAATCGATGTATACCAGCGCACCGTTCGGGTGCAGGGTCGAATCCGGCGGGTGGGCTGGACCGTTGTTGATGTCGGCGATACCGACAAACCGCACGATGCCGCTCGGGCAGGCCGAACCGCAAGCCGCGCCGCCGAGTTTCCAGGTGAAGTACTCCCAGCCGTTGATATCCGAGCCGGCGATACTGGCGCTCTGGAAGACCAGCGCCGAGGCGTCGTACGAAGTCAGCAGATCAAATCCGCCGATGGATTCGTTGGTCTGCACGTTCAGCGTGACTTGCGTGTGCAGTCCGACCGGCGAGCACTTGCCGCCCTCGATCGACACTTTCACGCAGACATCGCAGTCAGGTTTCGGCACGAAGTGGACGGTAAATGTATCGGTTACGGTGTGGCAGCCGTCGGTTGCCTCGAAACAGAAGAGATAATCTTTGATCTCAGTCGGCTTGAAGCAGAGCGAGCCGCTATCCGGACGCACGGCGGTGTAATTGCCGATGCCGCAGACTTTGGAAAGCGTCACCGGTGACTCGGCATCGGTGGCTCTAAATCCGGCGATGCAGACCGTGTTGGTATCCTGCGGACAGCGTTCGATGGTCAGATCAGTCGGCAATGTAAGAACCGGCTTCTGATTGGCCCGGACATTGACCGAGACTGTACACGAGTCGGCGCCGCAGACACCGGTCGCGATGATCTTGGTGTCGTATTTTCCGGCTGTAGTCACAGGGATGCAGACGACGCCCGCGGAATAGGTGCCGGCCGGTTTGACCTGCACAGTCACGCCGGTTCCGGTCACAGTGACCGGGAAACAGAGCTGGTTGCTCTGCGCCAGACACATGAGCGTATCGATCGGCGGCGCGCAAACGACATGGGGGGCCTGATTGAAGGTCACCTGAACGTCGAATTCGCAGGTATCCGCGCCGCACTGAGCCGAGGCGATCACTTTAATGTGTTTCGTGCCGCCTGAAGTTACGTAGAACGAAATCTTTCCTGTGGCAGGGTTGTAATTTCCGGAGGGCGAAACAATCACGACAGCGTTCGACGGTGTGATCGGCGCGACAATAAAGACCGAATCGGCTTTACACAGCGAGGCAAACTGGACACCGTTGGGACAAGTGATATTGGCCGAGGCGCCCTGGTTGTAGGTCACGCGGACAGTGTCTTTGTCCTGCGCGCCGCACGAGTCGGAGGCGGTGATGATAAAGTCAAAGACTCCGTAACTGGGCGGGGTGAAGCAGATCGTATTGCCGACGATGGTCGCCGGAGTGGAAACGGTCACCACCGCGATATTCGAGTTGGCGTCGGTCACACTGAACGGCAGGCAGACCTGTTTGAGCGTACACTCCGTCAGGGTCGTGTCTTTGCCAGCGTTCACAATCGGCGCACTGTTGAAAGTAGCGTTGACAGTGAACGAGCAGGTATCCGCGCCGCATTTGCCTGTAGCGATGACAGTGATATTCTTCAGTCCCGCCTGTAGAATCGGCAGGCAGACCTGATTGCCGGTCAAATAGGCCGGAGCCGACACGGTTACATTCGTCACCGATGACGAAAGGGTCAGGTCGTAGCAGAGCGTATCGGCCGCACAGAGGAAGACGTTCTGATTGCCGGGGCAGGCAACCTCTACCTTATCCAAAATCTTGACTACCTGGGCAATTGTGCAAGAGTCGGCATTGCACTGAGCCGACGCCTTGATTTTGATCACGTAGGTGCCGCTGGTGTCGGCGTTGAAGCAGAGCTGACCATCAGTCCAGTTGCCAAATGAAGTTTGTATTTCGTAACCGACGCCGGCTATTGCCACAGGTATGCACACCGGCCCAGCGGCGCAGAGCGTATCGGTCGGACGCGGCGACGGACAGGTGATGTCTACGTACTGGCCGCCGATGACGGTCACACAATACGTGGCTTCACTGCGGGCGCCGCACTTGTCGGCGACAACAATTGTGGCGCAGAAACGTCCGGCGCCAGTCGGCGTGATGCAGAGCTGGCCGGTCTGCGGGTTGTAGGTGCCGCCGTCGACACCAACCTGCGCGATATTGCCGTCGGGATCGTTAATCGAAACCGGCAGACAAATCTGAGTCGGCTGACATTGCTCGAAGAGCGTATCGGTGGCGGTAAAGAAGACCGTCGGCGGCTGGTTGTCGCGCACGGTCACGATGACAGTATCGATATCGGAAAGTCCGCAGGCATCAGTCGCGGTGACGATGATCGGATAAGTGCCGGCGTGAGTCGGAGTCAGGCAGACGATCTGACGGTAAGCATCGTAGTCGCCGCCGACGGCGGTCACCGACACGACATTGTTGTCGATGTCATTGACTGCGACAGGCAGGCAGATCTTGTCATAGGTGCCGCAGCTTAAGATCGAGGAGTCGCGTCCGAGCGCGACGACCGGCTTGGAGTTGGTCTGAACGAAGACCGTGAACTGGCACGAATAGGTGCCACACTTGGTCGTGACAAGAACTTTGATCGTGTTCTCAAGACAGCAATCCGAGTAGAAACAAACCGACTTGGTGGCCGGGTTGTACTTCACGCCGGTACCGAGGACTTTGACTGTAGCACCGTCGGGAATGCCGCCAATCGGGAAACAAAGGGTGTCGGGCTGACACTGGAAGATGGTCGTATCCTTCGGGCATACCAGCTGCAGACCCATATCGGTCTTGACGTGTACGAGAGCGGTATCAGCCGCCACCGCGCCGCAGGCGTCGGTAGCGGTCACGATGATTTCGTACGTGCCACTGTCGTAGGGCGCAAAGCAGATCGCGCCGTTTTCGTATTTGCCGCGATTGACTTTGATGTCGAGAAGTTCGCCGTCGGGATCGTTAATCGCGGTCGGCAAGCAGACATACTGCGGCGAGCACATATAGATGGTCGTGTCATGCATCGCCACGATGATCGGCTTGTGGTTGATCCTGACATTTACGTCGGTCGACTTAGTAGTCGCCGCGCCGCAGCTGTCGGTGGCGGTGACCGTGATGTGATAGACACCGGACGCGCTGGCGTCGAAGCACACGTTGTGTGTTTCGGGATTATATGTTCCGTTAGTGACAACGGACATTAAGTTGGCATCTTCTATAGCAACCGGAATACACACCTGACCCGGCGCACAGAGATCGCGGGTGAACTGGCTCTCAAGTGTCACAATCGGCGCTTTGTTGATCTTGACAGTCGCTACCATCGAGTCGACGGCGGTCTTGCCGCAGGAGTCAGTCACGGTCGCCACGATGGTGAGCACCGTGTCACGCAAGGCGTCGAAGCAGACGTACATACCGTCGTTGTTGACGAATCTTCCCCCCTGCACACTGATATCCGCGATGCCGAAATCGGTCTTGGTGACAGTCAGCGGCAGGCAGATGCCGGTCACATTGCAGAGTGCGATGGTTGTGTCATTGGGCAGCAGCACAATCGGCGGATGACCGCCCAGCACGTTGATGCGCGAAGTGCAGGTATCGGCGCCCGCGAGATTTGAGGCGATGACCATGATGTCATAGGGGCCGGACTGATTGACCGGCACACAGACAGTACCGTTAGCGTAGGTGCCAATCGGCGACACCGTCACATTGACCGCCGTACCGGTGATCGTAACCGGGAAGCAAATTGTGTCGGGGCCATTGAGGCACAGCGTAGTGTCGATAGTGCCGGCGCACTCGACCTGCGGCGGGACATACTGGCCGGCTTCAACTCTGACGTCGCAGGTGTCGCCGCTGCATTCGGTCCGGGCCGCGACTTGATAGACAAACGAGCCCGGCTCAGTAAGATAGATCACCAGTTGCTGAGCGGCTTTGTCGTAATAGCCATTGGGGTACACGGTCACGACCGCGTTAGCGGGAGTGATCGGCAGGTCGATACGGACAGAATCCGGCAGCGGCTTGCTGACAAAGATCGAGCCGCTCGGGCAGGTGATGTCGGCATGAGCCAGCGGCGTGACATGAACGACCGTAGTGGCCGTCGTCGTGTCGTTGCAGGCATCGATCGCGAGAATGTTGATTGTGAAATCGCCAAACGCAGTCGGCGTGAAGCACAGAATAGAGTCATTGATCACGCCAAGCGACGAGCGCAGCTCGACGAGATTGTTGTCCGGATCGGAGACGTGGAACTTGATACAGACTTTGTCGAGGGTACACAGCGGGGCGTCAATCGACGGCTCGACACTCAACGTCGGCTTCTGATTGACTTTCACCGTGAGCGTGAACTGACACGAGTCGGTGTAACAGCTATTCGCCGCCACCACTTTGACCGGAATGGTCTCCGAGTTGCCGGAGAGCGGGATATTCAACTGTCCATTCGCCCACTCGGCTCCCTGTGGAGAAACCACAACAACCAGGTGGCTGCCGGTAATCGTCACAGGCAGGGTAATCGATCGCATGCCGTCGCAATAGAAGACGGTGGTATCGCCGGGGCAGGCGACCTCGACCGGCGACTGGATTGTAATCGGAATGGTAAGGTCGCAGGTGTCGGCGTTGCACGACGCGGTCGCGATCACGCGAATATGATATGTACCCGACGTGTCGGCGACGAAGCAAAGCTGGCCGTTTTCGTACGTGCCGAAGCTGGGCGTGACGACAAACCCGTCGCCGGTCACAGTAATCGGCACACAAAGTGTATTAGGAGCACAGAGATTGGCGGGCTCAACTTGCGGGCAGACGATGGCCACCGAGCCGTCGCTGTTGACCGTCACAACTACCGTGTCGACGACACTGACGCAAGCATCGGAAGCGGTGACGACAATTTTGTATTCGCCGAAATGATCCGGCGTGAAGCAGACCTGCACAGTGGTGTCTTTGCCCGAATTCAGAACCGGCGTATGGCTGGCTTCGTCGCCGACAAATTTGCGGAGAACTGCCTGCTTAGGGGTGCCGTCATTAGTAGGCGATGTGCCCGCGAATCCGAGTACTTCGCCAAGGGAAGTAGTGATGCTTGTGATATTCCCGTCGAGGTCGGTGACATGAATCGGCAGACAGACCTGCTGGAGATTGCACAGCAAGAGAGTTGTGTCGCGTGAATCGACCACGGGCGGGGTGTTCATCGTGCTGGTGATATTGAATGAGCAAGTATCGGACCCGCACATGCCGTTGGCGATGATCGTATATGTCTGAGCTCCTGATCCGGTCACCGGCACCTTGAGCGTGTAGTTATCAAAATAGGCCGGTGGATTGACGAACAAATTGCCCGGCGTGACATACCCCTTGGTGCGAATCTGATATGAGAGCGTGTCGGCTCTGCAGAGGGCAACCGTCGTATCGTTCGGGCAGGTTATCTCCGTATTGTCGATCCAGCTTGCCAGATAGGTGAAAATGCACGTGTCGACATTACAAGTACCAACAGCGATAAGTGTGATATTGAATGTATTCAGCGGCTTGGTGGTGTCGGCCGGCAGATACAAATAGCCGTCCTTCCAATATCCGATGTTTGAGATCACGCTGGTCGGATTGCCGAAAATCTGCTGCGGAATTTTGATCGTGTCGGTCTTGCAGAACTGCTCGTTGTCCTGTGGCTGTTGACACCAAATCTTGACAGAATCGCGACGTTCAGCGAATACGCCAACGGTAATGCTGTCGCTGAGACCACAGGCATCTGTCACGGTGATGACAGCCGAGTATTGACCCGAATCGGCAATAGTCCAGCACAGTTTCTTTGTTGTCGGATCAAAATCTGCGTGCGCACCAACCACCGAGATATTCACGATGTTGCTGTCGACGTCTCGAGCATTAACGACTCCGCAATACTGTATCGGCTCGGTTCCGCAGACGATCGGGATACCGTCGTTTTGAATAAAGTCTGCGATTGGCGCATGGTTAAATTTCACATGCACTTTTGAAGTCGCCTGACCATACAGTCCGCACGAATCGGTCGCAGTCGCTGTAATCGTGTAGGTGCCGGCGGTGTCGGCGACAAAGCAGAAGCGCTGACGGTAGGCGTCGTAGTCGCCGAATGACACAACTACGTGCGAGACATTGCTGTCAAGATCGGCCACCGCCACCGGCAGGCAGACCAGTCCGCCCGGTTCGCAGGCGAAAACGGTCGTGTCGCGGGGAACGGCCACAATCGGCGAAGAGTTAGTCTGAACTGAGACAATAAACGTCTTGGTGTACTTCGTGCCGCAAGCAGTCGTCACTTCGACCCGAATGATATTCTGCAGACAACAGTCGGAGTAGAAGCAGACGGTCTGATTTTCCGGATGCCATTTCAGATTTGTGCCGAAGAACTTGACGGTCGCGTCGCTTGGAATCCCGCCAATGGGGAAACAAAGCGTATCGGGTTCGCACAGGAAGACGCTGGTGTCATTCGGCACGATGATATTGACGGTCTGATCGGTGCGAACCGTGACGATGGCCGTATCGGCCACGATATTTCCACAGCGGTCGGTAGCGGTCACGATGATCGGATAGGCGCCGAAGTTGTACGGCACGAAACAGACAGTGCCGTTTTTGTACTTGCCGCGATTGACCGTGACGCTCGTCAGGTCGCCGTCGACATCATTCACACTCACCGGCAGACAGATTTCTTTCGGGTAGCAGACATAGATGGTCGAGTCGGGGACGACAACGGTCGGCTTGTGGCCGGTGGTGATGTTGAGCTTCACCGTGTCAGCGGCGGCCTTGCCACAGCTATCCACTACGCCAAGAACCAGCGTATAGAGGCCGCTGGTATCGGGAGTGAAGCAGACGGTGCGACTGTCGCGGCTGTAGGCGCCGAGGCTCGTATAAATCGTCGCAATGTTTTCGTCGATTACATACGCCGGGATGCAGATCTCCCCCGGCTCGCACTGTTTTATGGTCGAGTCATTGCCGACGCTGACTTCGGGGAGTTGGTTGATCCAGACGGAAACAACCGTCGTGTCGCTTCCCTTTTCGCCACAGCTATCGGTGGCCGTCAGAACGATTGTATATAGACCCGAGGTATCCGCATTGAAGCAAAGCTTCTGAGACGGACGGTCGTAGGAGCCGACATTCGGAAGAACACTCATGAGGTTGACATCCATATCGTCCACTGTCGCACTGAAACAAACGGCTCCGGGCTGGCATAGGAAGACACTGAAATCGTCGGCCGAATGCACGACCGGGGCTTCGTTTGAGTGAATCCGAACCACCGATGTACAGGTGTCGGGCGTGCCGCAGCTTCCGGTAGCTTCTATGACGACCGTGATTTCCGTAGCCATATCGGATTTGACACAGATTTGATGGCCGTCGACGGTGGCGTTTCCGGAGAGTACTCTGAGCGTGACATCGCTCGTATCACCTCCGGATAGCGGTGAGAAACAGAAGGTCGACGTTGAATCAAGCATACAGCCGAAGAAATGATAAATCGGGTGGCAGCTCAGAAGCGCCGGATGCCCAATGACGACATGCACTATCTGTGTATCCGCAACCGCAACATTGCACTCGTCGGCTGCAGTCACGATAATCGTGACGGTACCAGAGACTTCGGGTGTGAAACAAACCTTGCCGTCGCGAATCTGACCGAAGCTCGTGTAGACCGACTTGATATTGTCATCAGTGACAGACAGCGGCAGGCAGATTTCTTCGGGTTGACAGAGGTTGAACGACGTATCGGCGCCAAGATGAACGACGGGCGATGCGTTGATCGAGATCGTAACTACCGACGTATCGCTGTCGGTCGCGCCACAAGAATCAGTGGCGGTAGTGATAATGGTGTAGATGCCGGCGGTGTCGGCCATGAAGCAGATCTTGTTCCCCGGCTTGTCATACGTGCCGTAGTTCGGGATGACCGACGCAATGTTCTGATCGACATCGTCAATCCAGACACTCACGCATACCTGCTCTGACTTGCAGAGCGCCATCGAGAAGTTGTCCCCGGCCGTCACAACCGGCGGGTGGTTGGTACCGGTGGTTACGTGAGTTGTGCAGGTATCTTTGGCGCCGCAAGAGTCGGTCGCGACTATCGTAACATCGAAGGAGCCGGATTCATTCGGATTGACGCAAACCTGATTGCCCTCAAGCGTGGCGTTGCCGGAAATGACCGTAAGATCAACCTGGCCGCCGTCGGGGTCAGAGACTTCGATACTCCAGCAGAGCGGTCCCCGCGTGCACGCCGGGAAGGTCTTCTCCCCCGGGCAGCTCAAAACGGGCGCGCGATTAAATTTGACAGTGATAACGACAGTATCAAGAATACAAATCGGCACGCGATATTGATTGGCGCTGCCGATCAGACAATCGTCAGCAATACAATAGACAAACATATACCGAGCCGAATCGACCTTCGCCGGATAAAACGTGGTGCGTCCGGAGGTGTCGGTGACCATCTGAAATTCGCCCGGTCCTTCGGACTGGACTATCTGCACCGGTCCGCCCTCGGGATCGTGAGCGATCACATCAAAGCTGACGACACAGGTGTCGCAGGCGAAAATAGTCTTGTCTTCTGTTACGAGTACCGGCGGTTGACTGACTGTTACCGTGTCGGTGATGATCGCAGTGTCGGCAGCGCATTTGTCGTAGACCGCGACGCTAAACGTGTTCACGCCGGCCTGACTGGTGTAATAGACCAGTTCGCCGGTCGAGTCGTTGATCGTCCCGTTGCCGGACAACAGCACATAGCGAAGCGGGTCATGGTCACCGTCGGACGCAACCACATACAACGCACGCGTGGTGTCGCCCGAGCAAAGCGTGCCCGAGAAAGATTGGTCAGCGATAACCGGCGGCCAGTTGATAGTGACGTTGAATTTTACCGTATCAATGTCATACTTGCCGGTCTGATCGGAGACTTTCCAGATGAAGCGATACGTTTTGGATGTGGTCGGTGTGAAGCAGATATTTTGTGTGAACGAATTGCTCGCAAATTTCTTCGGCGAAAAAGTGATCGGGCCGGAGATGAGCGTGAGCGTCAGGGTGTCTTTGCTGTCGGGGTCGCTGCCCTTGACGTCGTAGCAGATTTCAGTCGGGGCGCAAAGCGCTAAGGTCGTGTCATTAGGCAAGACCAGACTGGGCGCCCATTCGGGATTCTGCGCCGCTGTTTCGGAAGACCCCGACGAAGTCGTCGACTGCGCTCCGGCGCCGAACGCCGGGACCGCGGTCGCGATCATCATCAGGAATATCAAGAGAAGTTTCTGAAACCCGATCCGTTTCATCTTTCCTCCTGCGTGGGTGACTCACGTCACCGACGCAATATTCCATTTACCATGTTGGTGTGTGACACAGAGACACTCCACCAATGGCAAATACACTTTTCGAACACACTGTTTTTGTCCGGGTATTAACCGATCCCCGGGTGACCAAATCGCAGGTAGCTTTTGACGCTAACTTACTATGTACCTTTAGCATGGCCAATATACCTTCAAGTCCGTTCTTAGTCAAGCAGAGACTTGTCCGTACCCCCTATGTGCAAAGACCACGCCAAATACTCCCGACCAATGAATTTTGCATTTTCCGGCGCAAGTCGTTATCCCGTAAGGAGCGTTTTTTGAACAGCGAAATGAAAGATGCCAGCGGTCTATGCCTGTGATTGCGCACTGTGACTTTCGAGTCACCTGTCGGCGGCCCAAAACGCGAGCCCAAGGCGATTGTTGACATCGATGACCAAGTCAGGTGATATTCCGGCAACGACCTAACCTTCAGGAGACCCGACCAGTATGGCTCGAAAGAAAGTCGCCCTGCCAGCTAAGACATCAGCGTCCAAAGGTATCGAGACCCTGCTTGACGAGAAGCGTCAGTTCAAGCCGATTTCAGCGTTCACAAAACATGCGCACTGGAATAGTCCGTCGATTTACAAGAAAGCGGCCGACAATCCCGAGAAATTCTGGGCGGAAATGGCCGAGAATTTGGTTTGGAAAAAGAAGTGGTCGAAGACACTCGAGTGGAAGGCGCCCGATGCCAAGTGGTTTGTCGGCGGGAAACTGAATATCACCGAAACCTGCCTTGATCAGCATCTTGCGAATGGCAGGAAAAACAAAGCCGCTCTCATCTTCGAAGGCGAACCCGGCGAGCGACGGACATTCACATACTACGCCCTTTGGAAACAGGTCAACAAATTTGCCAATGTTCTCAAGAAGCTGGGCATCACCAAGGGTGACCGGGTCGCGATTTTTCTTCCGATGGTTCCCGAGCTGGTGATCTCGATGCTCGCCTGCGCGCGAATCGGCGCGGTGCATTCGGTCGTCTTTGGCGGCTTCTCCCCCGACGCCCTCCGTGAGCGAATTAACGACGCCGGCGCGAAACTTCTGATCACCGCCGACGGCGGTTATCGTCGCGGGCAGATCATCCCGCTCAAGCACGATGCCGATGTCGCCTTGGCTGACTGCCCGACTATTGAAAATGTTATCATCGTGAAGCGCGGTGATTTCCTACTTCGCGTGAAAGAAGGACGCGATTTGTGGTGGCATCGACTCATGCAGGAAGCAAAAGGGTACTGCCCGCCGGTGCATGTCGATTCCGAAGATCCGCTTTTCATTCTATACACCTCTGGCTCCACCGGGAAACCAAAGGGGATTTGGCATACCTGCGGCGGGTATATGACCGGGGCATATGCCACCGCAAAGTATGTGTTCGACATCAAAGACAACGACGTGTATTGGTGTACCGCCGACTGCGGCTGGGTGACCGGACATTCGTACGTGACCTATGGACCGCTAGCCAACGGCGCGACCCAAGTGATATATGAAGGCGCTCCTGACTGGCCCGATCCGGATAGATTCTGGCAGATTGTCGAAGATCACGGCGTCACGATTTTCTACACCGCGCCGACGGCTATTCGCGCCTTCATGAAATGGGGGCGCGAATGGCCGGACAAGCACGATCTGACAACCCTGCGCCTGCTTGGATCAGTGGGAGAGCCGATCAATCCC
>CAYVWS010000052.1:0-11813 GCA_964455535.1 uncultured Ignavibacteriales bacterium
CATCGCAAGAAACGGTTCGCCAAAATGCTCGAAGACCGGCTCGAAGATCAGAAGAAAGACAACGGCGAGGAAGACGCGGTGGAATTGAGCGGTGAACAGGAGACATCGGAAAACGCACCCGAGACTCCGCCCGCACGAACGTCGGATTCCACCAGTGACGAAAAGCCGGCCGCGCCGGCCAGTCACATCGATGTAAAGGGATAAACAGAGAAGGTGTGAACATGGAAGTTCAAGCAAGCCAGATAATCGATCTATCTCTTACCACCGCGCAATTGCTGGTCGCGGGGGTGCTGAGCGTGGTCGTCTATTCGCTGCTCTTTGGCAGGAAGGGGCCGAAAGCGGCCGTACCGCAGGCGATGCCGCCGACTGTGTCGAGTTCGACAGTGTCGACAGTAGCGCCGCGCGATATCATCGAAGGTCCCCGGTCGATTCAGTTTGTGTCACTGGCGCCCAAAGAAGAACAGCTGCTCGGCGGGATTCGCGATTCGTTGATCGAAGGACGACGCCGCAATCGGGCCGAAGTCATCCGCCAGGCCCGACAGATGATGGAAACCGGCGCCGGGAACCGTGAGATTTCAACCAGACTACGACTGACCGAGGGCGAACTTGCCCTCTTGCGAAAAGATATGAACCGATAACGGCGGGAGCCATTGGATATGACGAACGACAATCCGTTCCTGACAGTCAAAATCGAGTGCCCGATCTGCAAGACCATCAATGAATTCGAGATGGTGAAAGTCGGCGCCTACAGCGAAGGAGGTCGGGATACCGACTTCTGTCCGACTGACATTACGTGGCGTCAGCCGCGCTATCAGGCCTACAACCCGTTGGTCTTTTTCACGGCGATGTGCGCGAACTGTTTTTACACTCGCGAACTGACCAACGAATACCGCGACTGGAAAAACGACAACGCTTTCCGAACCTATCGTTTGAAGGCGACTAAAGACAAACATCTGGAGTCGCTGTCGACCGTCGATTCGGCCATCAAGCAGATGGGGATGCATTGCGACACGGCCAAGTATCCCAACGAAACCGCGATACTAAAGCTGCACCTCGCGATTTTCGACGAACAGCTGTTCGAACATCACAGCCGCCTCGATCTGGGACGTTTCTATCTGCGCATCGCGTGGATATTCCGCCAGTTGGCGAAAGGCGAAAATCCGCACACCGCTCTCTTGCGCGGACTAATTCAAGAACTTGAACAGAGCATGGGTCGATTGACACATGTGGTCGGCAGTCTGCGTCCGGAGCAGAACGAATTCACCGGAACGGTCAACACACAATTCGCGATGGATCAGCTCCCGGCCGATTTCAGCGCGCGCATGCTGCCGTATCGCGAGAAATTCGCCACTGCTATGGGCGAATTCGGCTCGACCGTGAATTCGGTTGAACAACAGGCCTCGGCCATCAATCGCCTCGTTGAAGAATTCAAGGCCGCTGCGCTGGGCGGCGAAGCTGCCGGAACGGCGCCGCGATTCGGATCGCACGGCTCGTTTGCCGACTTCCTTTTGGCAATCCAGCGTCTTTGGCCGCAGGCGGTGGTGAATGAGCGCGAAGCCCTCACCAGGGCAGTAGAGCACTACAAGGCCTCGTTCAGCGCCGGTCGCGATATCGCGCCGGGCAATCAGCAGATTCAGGCGTCGTACCTGATTGCTGAACTGTCACGCCGGATCGGCGATTACGAGTCGGCGAAGCAATATTTCTCAAGCACGATCAAGACAGGCCAGGAGTTCATATATCAGAATCGTCAGGATCAATCGCGCACGGCCTTAGCGCGCAAAATCCTCGAACTGGCGATGGAACAGGGACGCGCCGCGCTGGCGTCGTCGAGACCCCAGTAAGTATTTGCATATGACCGTCGAAGCCACACAGTCGGTATTCAAGCGCCTTCCGCTCCAGGTCTGGGAGAAAGTGCTGATTATCGCCGGCAGCGGGTACGAGGCCGGCACTTATGTCGGACGGATCGAAGATTTCGTCGACGGCGGTCTGATTGTCTCGGCGCCGGAGTTCATCTCCGGAAGTGTGCTCTTGCGCGAAGGGATGAGCGTGAAGATTCAGATTGTGCGTGAAGACGCGCTCTATGAATTCGAAAGTAAAATCAGCAAAGAAACCGTGTCGATTCCCGGCCAGGTCTGGATTGAAGCCCCGCGCGAATTTGAGCGCGTACAGCGACGTTTATTTGTCCGGGTCGACTGGAAAGATGATATCACCTACGCACATATCATGGGCGAAGAAGACTGGCAGCTGTTTCCGCACTGCTGTATTTGGTATCGGGCGGCAATGCACGATATCAGCGCCAGCGGAGTGCGGGTGAGCGCCGTGACCAATGCGTCGGTCGGCGATCGTTTTCTTTTGAGACTGCCGCGTATGAAAGCGCAGGGATTCCCCGAATATGTCTTCGCCGTGTGTCGACGGTGTGTTGCCGCCGAAACTGGAACGCACCTGGGACTCGAGTTCATTCTTGCCGAAAACCTCGGTGAGTCGCTCGGAGCAAGAAGCGCTGCCGAAGTTCCCGGCATAGCCCGCGGCTTTTCGGAAGTCACCCAAAACAAACTGGTCGTCTGGGTTTTTCAGCGCCAGGTTAATTTGCGTCAGAAGGGACTGCTCTGATGGAATCGGTCAATACCTTTGGGACTTTTCACGAATCCGAATTCGAAGCGCTGAAGCTGGAATTGGCCGAACTGGTCGGGCGGGACATCAAAGTATTTTCCGATCAGATGCCCGGCAAAGAGCTTCGCTCTAAAGTGCTGGCGGTGCAAAATCAAATGATTCAGATCTACAGCGGCGGCGCCAGTCTGATCGACAATCTCGTGAATAACCAGAGTGTCGTACTGCAGTGCATCTACCGCGGCGAAGAACTCTCTATAGCGGCCCGCTTCAAGCGACTCGGCGGCGGCAAATGCCACCTCTATCTTGAAGAAAAAGTCAAACCCCTTCGCCAGCGACGGTTCCGTAGGGTCACGCTCGTTCGGCCGGTGCGCCTCGCGGCCTTTCCGCTCAACCAGGCGACGCGACAGGGAATCGGGCATCTTCGCTGGATCAACACTGACACAATCAATTTTTCAAGCGGCGGAGCGATGGTCGCTCTTCCGTCGGGACTCGAACGGCGTTCGTGCCTTCTTATGAGTATGGATATGCACGATGTCAAATTTCCCTCGCTGATTCTGGCGACTGTCTGTCACGCGGCGCAAGTCGATCTTGGTCCATTTCGGACCGGCGTCGAGTTTGTCGTGCGCGAGCAGAGCACCGATTTAATTCCGTCGGCGCGGCGTCGTGATCTGCCGGGGGCAGTCTTCGATTACTCGCTTCAGGATCGCGAGAACCTCAATCGCGACATTGCAAAATGGCCAAATGATTTAGACGTAAGATAAACGCAGGAGCAAACAGATGAAAACAAGCGCAAAAGCGAAATTCGTCAAGGAAGTCGAAACGCACGGCGTCCAGCCGAAAGCGCGCAAGCCGTTCAAAGTTCAGGAAGAGAACCGTCGCAAGTTCATCCGTCTGGAGATTGCGGCGCCGATGACGCTGAAAAAAATCAAAGACCGCGAGGCGCATTTCTGGCCCGACGGCGACTGGCATGTCGTCAACGGTCTCATCCTGAATATCTCCGGCGGCGGAGTTCTGGTCGAACTCGATCAGTCGGTGACCGAAGGTGATATCGTCGCCATGCAGTTTACCCTTCAGGGTGTCGAAAGCATTACAAATGTGCTGGGCATCGTCAAACGGGCCGACGTCGACGAAGGCGTCTTTCTCACCGGTATCGAGTTTCTGAATCGCAAACAACTGCCGGACCTTTTGTCCCGGGCCGAAATCGAACTGCTCGGCGACACCTGTTCGGATTTTAACGAACGGGTAAGACAGGTACTCAGCAAGTATGTGTACAGAGAAAATGAAACAGCGCGCAAGTAAGATCGCCGTCAGGCAACTGATGACAGCCGGTCTGGCGGTGGCAATTATCGCCACGGCGTTAAGCGCCATTGCCGGTGTCAAACGCGACGTGCTCCTGCATGTCGAAAGTGCACCGTCGGGTTGGATCGAGTCCCGCTTGTCCGAACGACTGGCGGTGACGCTGGGTCGCTCGGCGGACATGGCGATCACTATGACCGACGACATCGACGGCCGCATGCCGCCCTTTCCCAAGGCCTCGCGCGATTTCGATTCGCTCACGGCCTGGGGAACCAAAGCCGGCGGAAGGTATCTGATAGTTGTGCGCGTAGCCAGTCAGCGGTTCGAGACCCGCAAGACGTTTAACATGCCGCTTGTCTTTCAGAAATACGAAGTCTACGGCGTCGTGGAAGGCGAACTTCGAATTCTCGATCTGGAAAAGCCGAAGCTTTTGGCCGCCGAACCGTTTGTCACCGAACTACGAGGGCCGCGTGTCTTTCAGGCGAGCATGGAAGACGATAAGCACGACCCGGATTTGCATCTGACCGCCGTTGAGAAAGTGAAATTTTTGGGACAGCTCGAGCAGAAAGTCGCCGATCAGTTGGTCGCGCAGGCAAAGACACTAATGCGAGGGAGATGACGTGGCCGCACCGCAACAGGGTATCGACAATTCAGCAGAGCAGACACGGTTCTGGGAAAAAATCAGTTTGATGGCCGAGATTTCCGCGATCTGCGGAAAATCCCAGCCCGATGACAGCACCTATCAGTCGGTTTTGGAACGCCTCGCCGATACCGTTCCGTACGACGCCGCCACTCTCTATCTGCAGGATGCGGAGAGCAGAGGATATCAGGAACGCGCATTGGTCAACTCCAAAGTAGAATTGCTGTCGTTTTTGAGTGTCGGTCAGGGAACGGGACTGACCGGTTTCGTTTCGGCCACTGAGCGCCCGCTCTTGCTGTCGGAACGAAACAAGCAGGATTCGTTCGATCCCAAAAAGGATTTCGCGACAATACTGGCCGTCCCGCTCAAATCCGGCGCGGGAGTGACAGGAGTGATCGCGCTCGGATGCCGAGCGCCGCGCGCCCTCACCGAGAAGCATGTGCGGTTGATGTCGATCGTCGCGGATCATCTGGCCGTTTGTGTAGAACGTCGCGAATATGAACGCACCATCACGCGCCAGCACAAGGAGCTCGCCGAGGCCCACCGGCGACTCAAAGAAGCGCAGGAACGACTGGTTGCTCAGGAAACGCTGGCCAACGTGGCGCATCTTGCCGCTACGG
This sequence comes from uncultured Ignavibacteriales bacterium, assembly GCA_964455535.1. GTDB lineage: Bacteria > Zixibacteria > MSB-5A5 > GN15 > FEB-12 > JACRAV01. Next base: position 5,167 of record CAYVWS010000052.1, read on the forward strand.
TCAACCATGAGATTAATAATCCATTGGCGATTGTGATCGGAAATGTGCAGTGCATGTTGGTCGAAAATGCGGCCATGACTCAAAAGGCCGTGGCCCGACTTCATCGGATCGAAGAAGCAGCGCTGCGAATCTCCGAAACCAACCGCAAACTGATCGATATCAACCAGCTGGTGAGCGAGACCTATCTCGGCACGGGCGAGCGAATGTTGAGTCTGGAAAAGTCCACGAGCAAATAGGGTATAGTGATGAACAAGCAAGTAGCCGCGACCAAAGTCGACGAACGAATTAGACAGCACGAACTTGACCTGCTGACCTCGGTCGACGCGCTCAGCGATGAAGTCAAAGCGCTGGCGCTCAATATCGCGTTGTATTTGGCGAAAGCGCGGGCCGACAAAGGATCGGAAACACTGGATCGACTCGAGCCCGAATTCGTACGTCTGGTCAATGCCACCGTCCGCGTCGTGACCGACTTGACCGGAATCCTGAACGCCGCCCGCAACAACGAAGTGATGGTCTATGAAATCCCCAATGGCCGTGTGTCGCATGACCATATCGAACAGCGCCTGCAGGGCATTTTGAGCCAATGCGGAAATCTGTTGAGACAGTTAACGGGTGACGGCCCGCCCAAAACGGGAATCTAAACATCCGATTCATACTACCGATAATATCCTAATAGCGAGAGAATAGACTCATGGTAACAATGAACGCAGAACTTGAGAAACTGGCGAAGGCGGCCGCTGATCGCGGCACGCCGTACCGTATTCTGATTGTCGACGACGAACGCTGGGTGCGCGATGTCTTCAAAGACTTTTGCGATCTGACGCAGGCCTTCGAAATCGATCTCGCGGGCTCGGGAACCGAGGCCATCGAGAAGATCGAATCCGGCAAGTACGATCTGGTGACGATGGACCTGATTATGCCCGAGATGTCAGGTGTCGATGCCCTCACCGAGATCAAAAAACGCGCGCCTCGCACGCCGGTGATGGTCATTACCGGCAACGCTACCGATCGCATGGTTAATCAGGCGGGAGTTCAGGGGGCGTGCCGCGTAATGTACAAGCCGATTCTGCTTGAAGAATTTGTGACCGAAATCAGCCGATCGCTCGGAGTCAAGTGACCGCGGGGCTTTCGAAAACCGACAACGGGAACGAAAGGGATTGTCCGGTATGAAACAATCGATCAGCATATTGGTTGTCGACGACGAACTGATGATGCGCAAGCTTGTCGAAAAAATCCTGAGCCGCGACGGTTTTCAGGTGACGCTGGCGTCCGACGGCAACGAGGCGTTGGCCATTCTGGCGCAGAAGAAAGTCGACATCGTCATTTCCGATATCAAGATGCCGGGGTTGAACGGATTTGAACTGCTCCAGGCAGTTAAGAAAGAGTACCCGTCAATCGCGGTAATCATGATGACTGCCTACGGCGACACCTACTCGGTGAAAGACGCCCTGCTTTTGGGAGCCGACGAGTATGTCACCAAGCCCTTCCGAAGCCAGGAAATTGCGCTGATGGTTGAGCGGACCTATTGGCGGATACTGTCGGGTCAAAAACAGACTCAGTCGGCCTGAGCTTACAATCGTAGTCTATTAATAGAGCCGGCGGGTCGCCGGCTCTTTTCGTTTTGGGGGTGAAAATCCGCTTGAGGGAAATGCCGGGGGCAAGTATATTGGCTTTCCCGAAATCGTGATGTGGAGAGGTGGCCGAGCTGGTCGAAGGCGGCGGATTGCTAATCCGTTGTAGGGGTTTAAATCTCTACCCAGGGTTCGAATCCCTGCCTCTCCGCCATTGCTGGGCAATGGCCTGGGGCCTTCGGCGCTTCCAATCGAATCCGACCGACAAGAGAAAATTCGGACTTGCACTGGGCCGATTCACGGCTCCTCGTTGGAGCTTCGCTGCTCTGTATCCAAAATTCAGCCAAGCTTCCCGGTTCATATGGTAGGCCAAGTTCTAATCAATGTTGGGCAATGGCCTGGGCCTTCGGCTCTTCCAATCATATCTAAGCGACAAGAGAATATTCGGATGTGCATTGGGCCGACTCATTGCTCAACTTTACGCCTCCCTAAGCCTGAATCAGAAATTCAGCGAAGCAGCAAAATTCAGAAGCGGGATCGTTGGCCATGCAGGTCGTCTGTCGCCCTCGGGGCGCTATAGTATTGCCAATAGTTGCCGAAATATCTGGTGTATTTCAGTAAGAGTACCCAATGAGTTCAAACGGCCCCACCTATGGGTGAAAGGTGAGACAAGATCAGGCAGCAGACGATGCAAAAGGGTATCAGTCAGAGCGTATCGGGAGCGCCTGCCCCGACTGCTCGCCAACCTATTCCGGCGGCGGACAAGGCGTATGTTCTCCGCTTTCTAAAGGCGATTGGTTGTTTTCATATTGCTCGCGCTCTGACGTCTCGCAAGCTCCGTATTGTCGGCTATCACGGCCTGTGTAAAGCCGATGAATCACTCGTCTGCTCGTGGCTATTCATGGACGCCGCGACTTTCAAATCCCGCATAAACTGGCTGGTCGCCCACGATTTCGTATTTCTAACGATCAGCGATGCCGTTCGCTTGATGCAGGAAGGCAAGCTGCCGAAGCGCTCCGTTGCAATCACCTTTGATGACGGTTGGCAGAGCGTGCTCTCCGTCGGTCTTCCTATTTTGAAATCGGCCGGGGTACCGGCGACGATTTATGTGTCGACTTTCTATGTAACGCATCAGGAGATGGTCTTCAGCGCTGCGCTCAATTACGCCAAAGCAAAACGCGGCGACCGAAGATTCCGGGCCGACCGACCATGGCGCTTCATGCACGGCTTACACAAGAAGAGATCCCGAAGCGATTATGACGGTTCACCGGCGCCCGACTCGACCGGTACGATCAAGAGGATCCACGTTCAGGACGAGGTTCTGCGCAAAGCGCTTCGGCAGTCGGATATTTCGATTACAGATATTGAAAACAACCGAATGTTTCACTATATGAACGAACAGGAACTCGCCGAATTATCAGCGGCGGGAATCGATGTCCAGCTGCACACTCATTCCCACCGCATGACCGATATCGGCCACGTAATCAAGTCTGAGATTGAGACCAATCAGCGAGAAATCCTAAAAGCGACCGGACAAACGGCAACCCACTTCGCCTATCCGTGCGGCTACGTGACGCCGGAACGAGTCGAGCATTTGCGAAAGCTGGGTGTGAAATCGGCGGTGACCTGCACGCCGGGCTTTAACGACGCGAGCGTCGATCTGCTTCAGCTCCGGCGATTTGTAGACAACAACGATATGCCGCAGATTGTGTTTGAAGCCGAAATGTCCGGTCTCATGCCGATACTGAGATCGCTCAAAAGCGTGCCGCGCAAACTGAGTAAAATCATCCGGAAAGCACTCAAGCGAAACGTCTCCGGCGCAGTTCAAAATGTAAGACGGATTCCTGCATGAAATAGGTTTACGCCGGCCCGCGGCCGGTCGCTTGATCTTTTCCGACAAATCTGCAAAGTTGAATAGTGCTTCCCGAATATTGTGCGACAATCGGCGCCGTCATCGGCTCGCTTGGCGGTGCCTACTACCTGTACGATACCATCACCGGCAGGGCCCAGCCCAATCGGGTTACCTGGCTGCTTTGGGGTATTTTCCCGATGGTCGTATTTGCAGCACAGCGGGTGCAGGGGGTCAATGAGATATCGTGGGTATCGTTCGGATCCGGTCTCATGCCGCTGCTTGTCTTTGCGGCATCGTTGGTCAATCCGAAAGCGTATTGGAAAAGTGCGCCGCGGGACTACTATCTGATGGCGGCAGCACTAATCGGGATAACGCTGTGGGCTGTTACCGATAATCCAAACCTCGCGCTGCTCTTCTCGCTTCTGGCAGACATGCTGGCGGGCATACCGACAGTAATTAAATCGTATCGCCATCCCGAATCCGAGAGTTGGGTCGCCTATGCCATCAGCGCCGTCGGTTTCGGCATCAGCTTGCTCTCAGTGCAAACATACAATCTCGCAAATTCGGCATTTGTGATCTACGTGTTTCTTATTAACGCCGTCTGCGCCGTGCTGGCTTCGCGAGGCCGAAATCTGAAACAGACAACCATCAAAGATCATCGCGACTCGGGCTTGTCCCACTCGTCGAACAGCTTGTAGTAGTGATCCGGAAAAATCGGCTTGTAGCGCAAGAATGACGGCATCGGGTAGCGTATGCCGCCGGCGTGAGTTCCGGCAAAACCATCTATCATCTGTTGTTCCAGTCCCGCCGGGATGGTAAACGCCATTTCGTCGTCTTGTGTCTGACCGAAAACCCGGTCGCCGTAGCAGGGGAGGACAATCTGTGGTTTGCCGGTCTGCATCGTCTCGATACAGATGTCGGCGCAATCGAGACGCCCGGAAAAGCGCGACGTCAGATACCCGCCATCGCGCCAAAGATAGGCAGTCATCAGGCGCATGACCTGGGCCGAATTGCCGTAAATCAGATAGACATGAGGCTCGAACGCCGCGCGAGAAATCGGCGCCGCCAGGATGTACTTGTACTTTTGGAACGTGAACTTCGGGACCAACGCTTCAGTCTTGGCCCCCGCCTCCAGATTTTCAGTGAACATCCCCGAACACATCGATCCGCAGGAAAACCCCTCGACTTCCGGCTTGAACCCAAAGGCCGTCAGGGCCAGCGGACAACCGACATCTTCTGCGCCAACAGCAATGGGCCAGCCGTATTTTCGGGCAATCGAGAAAGTCTGACAAACTGCCACGGAATGTCCGAAATCTCTGAATGGACGTTTCGTTCTTTCCGGCAAGGTCTCGCCATCGGCCACCATTCTGATCGCCAGCGGAAATGTCCCGGGGCGAATATGCTCGGTCAGGGCTTTGTCGAATTGCTGAAGCATATCACGATTAGGATTCTTAGTTTCGCTCGGTGTAGTCACGTATAGTTCTCCATTACGTTGATTCCAGAAAGATGTCGGGTAGCCTGCGCCCCGCTGTCGCGGGACTTGCCAACCCGACCTACTACCGCTGTTCTATCGTTAGCAACTGCCCGGTCTTCCTGGACCATTAGGTACGCTGGCGGGCAAATATATGGTAGAGCCGATACGCGGTCAATTCGCTGTATAACCGCTGAGCAGAATCGGCTTTCCCCCTATTGAAGTCGCTGATTGAAACCGACATAAGCACTAAGATACACCTGTAAACTGCGGGGTTGAGGCAGAGAGGTTATGCCGGCCAATATTCTCATCATCGACGACGAAGATTCGATGTGCAATTTCATGGAGATCATGCTCTCCAAGGAAGGGTACGCCGTCGATACGACTACCTCGCCGGTCGACGGTGTCAAGCGCCTCCGGGAAAAGAATTACGACCTGCTCATCGCCGATCTGAATATGCCGCAAATGACCGGCATCGAGGTTCTCCGCGAAGTCAAATCGTTCAAGACCGACCAGGAAGTCATCGTGATGACCGCCTTTGCCGCGGTCGACACCGCTATCGAGGCAATGAAACAGGGCGCGGCCGATTATGTCACCAAGCCGTTCAAAGTCGACGAAATCAAGCTGACTATCGAGAAGTCGCTTAACCGCCGCAAACTGATCTCGGAAAACACCGAACTGAAACGCCGCCTGAAGACTGACAATTCGTTCGATAAATTTATCGGGACATCGGATGCTGTGGTGTCGCTCAAGAAACTCGCTACTCGGGTTGCGTCGAGTGATTCTACTGTCCTGATCCGGGGAGAATCCGGTACCGGAAAAGATCTGGTCGCCCGAGCGATACATCATCAGTCGCCGCGCTGTGGCGGACCGTTTGTAACGATCAATTGCGCCGCTCTGCCCGAAACGCTTCTGGAATCTGAGTTGTTCGGCCATGTCAAGGGCTCGTTCACCGGCGCGATCAAAGACAAAGACGGTCTGTTCAAAACCGCCAGCGGCGGGACATTCTTCTTGGATGAAGTAGGCAATACGTCTCTTGCCATTCAGGTCAAGCTATTGCGCGTGCTCGAAGACAAGAAGATCACGCCGGTTGGCGCCAACATCCCGATGGAAGTCGATGTCCGTCTGATCGCCGCCACTAATGCCGATCTCGAAGAAGACGTCAAAGCCGGACGCTTCCGCGCCGATCTTTTCTATCGCCTAAATGTCATTCCGGTGGTCATTCCGCCGCTTCGTGAGCGCAACGAAGACATTCCCCTTTTAGTGAACTACTTCCTTGAAAAGTGCACGCAGAAAGCCGGGCAGCCGCGCAAGAAGATTTCTGCCGAAGCGATGCACCTGCTGGTCAATTACGGCTGGCCGGGTAATGTCCGCGAACTGGAGAATACAATAGAGCGGGCGGTACTGCTCAATCGTACCGGCACTATCGGCGTTTCGGATTTTCCGGAAAAACTCTCGCAGACCGCGCCTGAAAACTTTGTCAAAGAAGCCGATCCGGTCACGCCCACCCTTGAGCATATCGAAAAAGCGTATATCCACTTTGTCATGTCGCAGGCCGACGGAAAAAAGGCCGAGGCGGCGCGAATACTTGGCATCGACGCCAGCACATTATACAGAAAGCTCGAGCGGTACGGCCTGAAAGGGCAGTTCGGCGGCAAAGGGAAGAGCGGGTTGCCCGAGGAGCAGTGAGATGACCTCTTGCAAATTGCAAAACGCGACTGGCCAAATGCGAGAGAATTGGTGTTTCAATTTG
>CAYVWS010000052.1:11913-14915 GCA_964455535.1 uncultured Ignavibacteriales bacterium
TTGCAAATTGCAAAACGCGACTGGCCAAATGCGAGAGAATTGGTGTTTCAATTTGATTAACGGGATCGATACTAACCTGACCAGCCGTCGCCAATCACGCAACGCATTGGCAGGCAATAGTATAGACGAGAAAAAGCTTGTGCAAATACTGCTAACTCGCTCGGCACAGCCGTTGCAAGATAGCCAATCGTGAAGAAAACCAAAGACACTAACACTCAGAGGAGGATTCGCATGTTTTCAAAGATTCACAATCGCAAGGGTTTCACCCTGATCGAATTGATGATCGTTGTGGTCATCATCGGTATCCTGGCCTCGTTGGCCATTCCGCGTTTCATGACCGCTTCGACCCGCGCCAAGCAGTCGGAAGCTAAGCAGCTTCTGAAGCAGATCTACACTATGCAGCATGCCTATCGTCAAGCGAACACCCAGTATGGTGACGGTGGCGTAACTGCGGCTGCCAACGGCTCGTTCCCGCAGATCGGTGTGGAAGTCATGAATTCGGCGAAGTACACCTATGTGATGGTTGCCGCTGCGAACACATTCCTGTGCACTGCTACGGCTGACCTCGATGATGACGCTACGATCGATACTTGGACAGTCAATCAGCTTGGCGACATCGTGAACACCATCAACGACGTGACGACCTGATCGAATTTGAATCGAAGTCAAAGGCGCCCCTTTCCGGGGCGCTTTTTTTTGTGGCTGTGCTTTACGTCTTGCCCATCGGATTATGGTTGATTGAGGCGGCAAGCCGACCGATAATTGACATTCCAGTTCCGTCAGGTCCTTCTTGCGGCTTGCCGCAAGTGAGACCTGACGGCATATTACTACCATGGGATTGAGATTTCCGAACCAAAGAGGTTGCTCGGTCTTCTTCGTAACGACTACGTTCGCTGAATGGCATAAATTCGGAGAAATCCCAAGAGTCTATCCAGATATCGCTGACTCCCTCAATCACTATGCCGCGGTCTACGACGCGAGAATTCTGGCTTACGTATTGATGCCGAGTCACCTCCATCTTGTAATCTCTATTGGCGGTAGCTCCCTTGCTGCATATATGCGTGATCTGAAGAAATACACGGCTCAGACTTGGATCAGGGAGAAGGTCATCAGGCGATCGCCGATCTGGATGCCGCGATATGATCGGGTGGCACTCGTGAGCAGAAAAGTCACCATTGTCAAAGTGGAGTACATACACAATAACCCGGTAAAGGCTGGACTAGTTTCACGGGCGGAGGACTGGTCGTGGTCGAGTGTGTCTGACTACTTACGAGATGAAGACGGGCCGGTCAAGGTGTGGAAGGGTTGGTAGCGCTGAAAGTTGAGAACGGGCGTCAGGTCTCGGACTCGCGTGCGCTCGTCTTAGGACCTGACGCAACTAGTTTGGGCTTCATCTTTTCACCAACCGTTTCAGTCATCTGTTTCGCCAGGTCCTTCTTGCGGCTTGCTGCACGTGAGACCTAACGGTTTACAGTAGGGCAAGCGGGCGTCAGGTCTCGGACTCGAATCCGCTCGTCCTAGGACCTGACGCAACAAGAGGTGGGAGGGCGAGAAGACTATCGAGTATCTATCATTGTAGTTGATCCCTCGCCCCAATCAGCCGATAATTAGATCATCATGAAGCGCTTGTTAGCTATCGGGCTGACTGCCCTCGCGGTCTCTTTCACTACTGGCCGCAGTCAAGTTGGCCAAACTTCGACTCAATCTGAAGTTGACGACTCGCTCTCTCCTGAAATGAAGGGCCTCTTCGATCTCTCAGATTATCTCGACTTAACTCCCAGCGATATTTCTTTCCGCTCCGACTACACCGAGCCGGATTCGTTTCGCCTCAAAGTCGTCGCCGATCTAATGAAGCGGCCGATCAACATGATCGCCTATGCCGATCAGCTTCGCGGCTCTCACGCCAAAGGTCAGCCGGAAATTCTCGCCGAGATTCTCTTCAATGATCTCGAGAGCGAATATCAGGACAACCGTGCCGATGCCTACCATGCCACCGGCGAAGAACTGCAGGTAAAATACAATCTCGCCTATGACAACCTGACGCTCAATCAATTGCTGAACAGAGCGGCGTCATACATCGACGTAGTCATACCCAAGTCCACTGAAATGTCGCTGGCTCTCCTCAAGCCAACCGAAAAGTCGTTTCTTCTGAATGAATTCAAAACGCTCGTCACGATGGACACGGCCGATGAATTCCGCTCGCCCGAAGAATCCGATTCGCTTGAGCGAGTCTCGGAGAAGATTGCCGAAAAGTTTGTTGGATTCGGCGGGAAGATCGACAAAGACCCGATTCTTCGCGCCGGGCTCGATTGCCTGCGCGATCTGATTGTCGATATCAAGCAGTTGCGCGATTCAGTTGCATCGGGCAATATCAAGCCCGACAAATTGCTGGCCGGAAGCCCGGTGGCCATGAAAGTCGACGACACCAAAATTCTGCTGGGCAAACAGCCGGGATGGAAAGTCGGCGGCACCGGCAACGACTATTTCTCCGGCGACATTTCGTTCATACTCGATTTCGGCGGAAACGATGTCTACGACTTGAAATACGATCCCAAAAATCCCCACCCGGTCATTATCATCGATCTGGGCGGCGACGACACCTACCGCGGCCAGACTGATTTCGCCATCGGTAGCGGGTGTATGTCGGTCGGCATGGTATTGGATTACGGCGGGAATGACCAGTATCTCGGCAAGTCGTTTGCGGTCGGCTCTGCCTATTTCGGACTTGGCCTGATTTACGATGCCGCCGGTGATGACTTGTACTCCGGCGACAATCATGTTGAGGGAGCGGCTACATTCGGTGTAGGACTCATTATCGATGAAGCAGGTCGCGACCGGTACGACGCCTTCGCCTATGCGCAGGGATTCGGTTTCGCCGAAGGCGCCGGTATGATCTACGATTGCGCCGGGAACGACACTTACGCCGCCGGACAAAAATACAAAGATGCGCTTCGATATGAAGATCGCTACTTATCCATGTCGCAGGGCTTCGCGTATGGAAT
>CAYVWS010000053.1:0-12958 GCA_964455535.1 uncultured Ignavibacteriales bacterium
CCGAACTGATTGAGCCACTCACCCCGACGGCTGAACATCCGCTCGACCATCGACTCGCTGCCGTACTGCTTGCGTTCGAGATAGCTGACCAGCGTTTTGAAATTGTCCGGTTTGTTTTCGTTGATCGTAGGATTTTGCGCTGATCGGATCGGTATCGACAAGTGTATTGAGAAGCCGATGAAAGCGATCACCGGCACGAGGAGCGCTGTCCGCCAGCCGGACTGTTTGAAGATCAGACCAGAGGCCGCAATGGCGATCATGCCCATCAGCGATCCCCACAAATATTCCATAATCCCGATCATGATGAGTGAGCACGAAGCAATAGCGATCAGTAGCGGAATGTTGACATGCCGCCAGATAAGAACGGCGAGGATGAGCACTGCCACAATTGTGAGAAGCAGAAAAACCGAGAATCCATACAAATTCGCCAAGAGAATTCCGCACATTACCAGCGCCGCGCCGACAAACAACGCCGGTACCAGATGACTATGATTGGGTTCTCCCCCGTTTCGAATCAACTGAGCGCGCTGCACGATGAGCCAGACGGCGTAGACCGACACGCCAATCAACGCTGCCACCCCGACGACATTGTAGAAAGTAGTGTAGGCCGCCGAAACCGCGCCAAGGGCCGGCATACAACTCAGCAATAGTCCCAGGCCGACTATCAACACCGGACGCGGCAGCTGCTCGAATGAAAGCGCGTAAAGAATATATGCGGCCAACACAATCACCAGCGGCACATAGTACGGCGTATCGAATGAGTGCTTCGACAGCGCGAAGATCAGATACAGCTCAAAGGCGAAGAAAATCGATGCCAGGTACCAGACTTTAGCGGGTGCGCCTTTCTTGATCACGAGCATCAGTGCATCGGCCGGCATAATAAGAAAAGTCGTCATGTGAACGCCAATGCCGAGAAACACCAAGAAAACACAGAGCAATACTATACGATCACCGGTCTGCGATCCTTCGTGTTCGCGGAAAATCAGCGCCAGCCACAGGACGGCGAAGAAAATAAGCATTGAGAGGGCGTAGACTTCGGCTTCAATCGAGTTCGACCACTGCGTTTTGCCGAACGCCAGCAACAGCGCGCCGCAGGCGCCGCCGGCATACATCAGAAAACGAGAGAGTGTTGAATTGTCCGCGCCGAACCAGAGGCGCAAGATTCGAACTCCAGCCAGATATGCAAACAGTGCGGCGATTGAAGAACAGAGCGCCGAGAGGAAATTAATTCGCGCGGCGACATCGGCATAGAATGGAATTATTGAAAAGATTCTGCCGAGCAACGTGGTCAGCGGCGATCCTGGCGGATGCGGCACGCCGAGGGTGGCCGCCGCAGCGATGAATTCACCGCAATCCCAAAATGATACGGTCGGCGCGGCGGTGTGGGCGTAGATCGCCGCGACAAAAAGCCAAACTATTGCCGCCACAGCGGCGTTGGCTTTATCGATTGTTTGAAAAAAGTTCTTGAGCACCGTGTCCAAGCCGGCCACCTGCAATCAACCGTGCAAAGGCGCGACGGCTCTCTCCATCCAATTTAGCCGGTAAATATACGTCTTCGACCCGCCCTGTAAAGCTCTCTTTCGGGAAGCGGGGATGACTCACGTCCGGGTGAGTGTCTTCTTCACGAACTTGTCCAAAATGCCGTTGATAAACGCCGACGACTCGCCGGTTGAAAATTTCTTGGCCAGTTCGATCGCTTCGTTCATGACAACTTTCACCGGCACATCAGGCATCTCGGTCAATTCAGTCATGGCTAAACGCAGAATGTTGCGATCAATCGAGGCCATTCGGCTGACTTTCCAGTTGATTGCCAGTTCTTCGATAATAGCGTCGCAGCGTTCGTGATCGCGGCAGGTCAGGCGAAACATTTCTCGCGCATATTCGAGCGTACGCGCCGACGCGGATTCGTCGGTGATAACCTGTTGTTCGATCTCTTCGGCTTCAAGTTCCCCGATTTCCCAGGCATAGAGCCCCTGCAGGGCCAGTTCGCGAGCCAGTCGACGCGGTGTTTCTGAGGTCATCAGTCTATCGCCTTATACAAACTAATCATTTCAAGAGCCGCCTGTGCAGCGTCCCAGCCCTTATTGCCGGCTTTGGTGCCCGAACGCTCGACCGCCTGCTCGAGCGTATCGGCGGTCACGATCCCGAAGATCACGGGCACAGTCGAGTGCATGGCAACCTGCGCCACGCCCTTGGCGGCCTCGGCGGCGACATAATCGAAGTGCGGTGTATCGCCGCGAATGATGGCGCCGAGACAGATGACCGCGTCGAATCTCCCGGTCTTGGCCATGCGTGCCGCAGTTGGCGGAATTTCAAACGAGCCCGGCACGTACGCAACCGAGATGCTCTCAGCCGGTGTGCCGTGACGTACCAGGCAGTCGATGGCTCCGTCGCGCAGTTTATCGGTGAAGAAATTGTTGAACCGTCCGACCACCAGCGCGAAACGCAAACCGGCGCCGTCGAGTTTTCCTTCGAAAGTCTTATGTGTCACATTCCCCTCGCTACTTTTTCAATTCCAACAAATGGCCGAGCTTATCGCGTTTGGTCTCCAAATATCTGCTGTTGTGCTCGGTCGCCGGGATTTGCAGCGGCAACCGTTCCACAATTTCGAGCCCGTAGGCCTGTAATCCAACTACTTTCTTGGGATTATTGGTCAGCAGGCGAATTGAAGTCAGCCCGATATCTTCAAGTATCTGCGCTCCGATGCCGTAGTCGCGAAGATCGGCCTGGAAACCCAGATCGATATTGGCCTCAACCGTGTCGCGGCCCTCGTCCTGAAGTTTGTAGGCCATGATCTTGTTGGCAAGCCCAATGCCTCGCCCTTCCTGTCGCATATAGAGTACGACACCGAGCCCTTCCTGATCAATGCGCTTCAAGGCGGTCTGCAGTTGATCGCCGCAGTCGCAGCGGCACGAGCCGAGGACATCGCCAGTCAGACAACTTGAGTGGACACGAACGAGAACATTTTTCTTGCCTGTGACCTCGCCCTTGGTGATGGCCAGATGATGATGGTCATCGACGTCGGAACGATAGAGATGCAGTTTGAAATCGCCGAACTTGGTTGGGAAATCGACAGTGGTAAGATGCGTGATCAGCCGCTCACGTCGATGACGGAAGGCGATGAGATCACGAATGGAGATCAATTTAAGGTTGTGGCGGCGCGTAAACTCGGCCAGCCGGTCGCCGCGCCGCATGGTGCCGTCATCATCCATGATTTCGCTCATGACGCCAACGGGCTGCAAACCCGCAAGGCGCGCCAGATCGACCGAGGCCTCGGTGTGGCCGGCGCGCGCGAGTACGCCGCCGGGAAGGGCTTCAATCGGAAAAATATGACCGGGGCGCGCCAGCTCTTCCGGTTTTGATTTCGGATCAACCAACACTCGAATAGTCTTTGCTCGGTCACCTGCCGAAATGCCGGTGGTCGTGCCTTCGAGGGCGTCGACTGATACGGTGAATCTCGTGCCAAGCCGGGCAGTGTTCTGCTCGACCATCTGGTACAGTTTGAGCTGCTCCAGACGGTCACGCGTCAGCGAGACACAAATGAGCCCGCGGCCGTGGGTCGCCAGGAAATTAACCGTGTCGGGCGTGATCTTCTCGGCGGCGATAATCAAGTCGCCTTCGTTCTCACGGTCTTCGTCGTCGACTACAACTATCGGCTTGCCGGCTTTGATGTCTTCGATGGCTTCGTCGATTGTATTGAATTGTGACTTATTCATCTGTATTACCATCCACTCGAAAGTAGTTTTTCCATAGTCAATTCGCCGGCCGCCTCCTGGCCGGCTGCGCGGAGTACGTATTTGCCGATCATGTCAAATTCGAGATTCACCGCGTCACGCGCGCGCAAACCGCTGAGCGTCGTGGCTTTCAGGGTATGCGGAATGATGTTGACTGAGAGCCAGTTGTCGCCGCAGGTGTTGACAGTCAGTGAGACGCCGTTGATTGCGATTGAGCCCTTCTCCACAACGAGATTTCTATAGGCGCCTTCGAATTCGATTAGGAGTTCAGTCGATTCGCCAATTTGTTTTACCTCTTTGATCGACCCCACCGTGTCGATGTGACCGGTAACGAAATGCCCGCCGAGTCGGTCGCCGACTTTGAGCGAGCGTTCGAGATTCAGGCGCGCTCCGACGCGGCACGAGGCAAGGGTCGTTCGGGCCAGCGTTTCTTGCGACACTTCTACGGTGAACGAATTCGAAGTAAAGGCGACGACCGTCAAACAGGCGCCGTCACAGCAGATCGATTCGCCCAGAGTGTAATCACTAAGTGACTTCTCGGCGGCAATAGTGAGGACTTTGTAATTGCCGCGACTGCCAACCGACTCAACTTTGCCTGTAGTTTCTATTAGTCCAGTGAACATCTACCTGCTCCAATTGGGATGACCGATGAACACTTGATCACGGCCAAGTTCAAATCGAGCCACCCGCTCAAATTGCACTGCCTTTGAAACTTTTGTAAGGCCGAGATCGCCGAAACTATCGCGACCTTCGCCGATCAAAATCGGCGCGGTGAACAAAATCAACTTATCGACCAGCTTGGCTCTCACAAACGAGGTCGCCAGCGCACTTCCGCCCTCGATCAGAATAGAGCGAATGCCCTTCCTGTGTGCTTTGGAGAGCAGAGCTTTGGGTCGAATGCGCCCGTCGCTTCCGGCTACTCGCCAGACCTCAGCGCCTGGTCTTTCCATCTTCTTCGCGACGGCATCGTTTGAACGTGACGCCTCGACTATCACTATTGTTTTGTGATCTTTGTTTTGCGCCATCAGACTTGATGTTGTTGAGATAGGCCGCCGTCCCACTGCAATCAGGCGCAGCGGATCACGACCCTTCACGAGTCGGAGTGTCAGGTGCGGATTGTCCTGCCGGACCGTTTCCGCGCCAACCAGAACGGCGTCAACTTCCGATCTCATCTGATGCACGAACTTTCGACTCTCAGTGCCTGAGATCCATTTTGAATCACCGGATTTGGCAGCGATGCGGCCATCCAGCGATTGCGCCAATTTGAGAATCACATACGGCCGCATGCGGCGCTGGGCGAAGAGATAAAATTCGTTGAGTTGCTCGGCTTCTGCCTTGAGCAATCCAGCCGACACTTGTACCCCGGCTTTTCGGAGAACTGCGGCGCCTTGGCCGGAAACACGTTTGTCGGGGTCATGCAGAGAATAGACCACGCGGCGAATCCCGGCCGCGATGATCGCTTTCGTGCACGGCCCGGTTTTGCCGTGATGGCAACAGGGTTCCAGATTGACATACAGAGTCGCTCCGCGTGCACGTTCTCCCGCTTTTCTTAAGGCGACAATTTCAGCGTGCGCGGTTCCTGCTTTTTTATGATACCCCTCGCCGACAATCTTTCCGCCTTTCACAATCACCGCTCCGACCATCGGATTGGGCGAGGTATTCCCTCTCCCCTTGGCGGCGAGCTGAAGGGCGCGCGTCATGAATGTCGAGTCGTCTCTCTTGGCCACAAAAAATCCCCAAACTGAGTTCGGGGGTACGTGCGGCAATGCCCTCGACGCCAAAACAGCGACGAGCGCTTCGTGTCTTCTACCATCCGGACTGTACCGTCGGCTCCCGAATTTCACGGGCTCAACCGGCTCTTTATGCCGGGTCGCGGGCTGTACCGCCGATCGAGGAATTTCACCTCACCCCGAAGACGTTTGTACTGACAATATAACAATTCGGCAATCGAGGGCAACAGATCGAGACAAATCATACTGTCTTTGGGCAGCCCTTCGTGGCCACAATCCACGTCAGGGAAGTCACCCAAAAGTATCGGCCGAATCCCCCACTCACCGCCCCCGGCGGCGAATCTATCGCTTTAGAAATAACGTGTAACTCATTGTATCGCAATATGCTTTACTAATCACATTTGGCGGCATCGATGTTGCGAGTATTCCAAGCGGTAACAAATGGACAACCGGCCGGAAGACCGGTTAGGGAGGATTATCAGATGAAGAAAGTCGTATTGCGCTCGATTATGGCCGTCTCGCTGGCCGCCCTGGCTCTCGCCTGGACCGGCTGCTCGGACACGGTCAAAATAATGACAAACTCAACGCCGCAGGCGGCAAATCAGGTCGCCGGATTCTTCCCGCTGACAGAGGGACATTCGGCGGTCTTTTCAATTACCGAATCGGGCGTCACCACCCAGAAACGCTTCACCATCGGCAGTTCGTTGCAGATAGGGAACGCGCTGGCGGTGCGCTGGCTGATTAACTCCGGCGGCGTGCTCGACACCAGCTATTTTGTCCAGACCGACAGCGCGCTGTACTTCCTCGAAACCCAGTACGCCGATCCGGAAAAGATTCTGGCGCTGCCGCTCGAAACGGGCAACAGTTGGAAGCGATACTACAACTACAATGTCACCGGCTACAATTACACTGATCCCGGAACGGGCACCCAGCCCGGCGGCGGAGACAATCCGTTCGGCTACAAAGATACAACCGTGACCGGCGATGGCGGCGCGGCGGCGAAGAATTATCCCAGTGACGGCGGCAATACCTTTACCGTTGTCGGGACCGAGTCGGTATCACTCGGCGGTGCGCTTGGAACATATGCCGGCGCCCTTAAGATCAAGAATGTCGGCTGGGGTGGATCAACCAACTACTACTGGTATGTGCCGGGGCTCGGACTCGTGAAATATCAGCTTGAGACCAACGACCTCGCGACGGCTACTCCGTCGAGTGAGGGTGTGTTAGTGGATTTCAATTAAATCTCGACAGTTTCTGTAAGGTGGGTCCCTCTTGGGACCCACCTTCTTTTTTTCAATGATGCGAAGATGGCGGGTTCAATGACGAACCCGACCTGCAACAACTTAGCAACCGGCCAGCTTGGTTGCGACGACTCTGCCATAATTCTTGAAATGCAGTTTGGCGACCTCGCGCAATTTCGCCGCGCCGTGCACTTTGACAAACTGACGCCCTGCTTGGTCGACATGCGCCGCCGCGCCCTTTGGAAGTTCAACGGCGAATGATTCGGAGAGCCGTTTCATCGAACGAATGAATTCGGCTCGCGCCAGAATCGACGCCGCTGCGACCTGTGCAATCGCCTCTCCCCCGGTAAACTGTTTGAGTCGAATGTCTATCTTACGCGAGGCAAGCTGAAGCTCGATCAGCTCTGATTTGCCGAATTTGTCGGAGATCGCCAGATCAGCCGACTCCTGCGCCAGAACCGCAGCGATAGCATCAGCATGTCCGATGGCCAGAAACTTATTGAGATTTTTGATCTGTTCGTAGCGCGAGTTGTACTCGACCGGATCGATCACGATCACCGCGTGAACAAACTCACGCCGCAGTTCTTCGTCGATGGCCAAAACCCTACTATCGGCAACTGTTTTCGAGTCCTTCGCTCCAATAGCGCGAAGCCGGTCATTGTCCGATTCGGAAGCCAACAGCGCCGCGATCACCAGCGGACCGAAAAAGTCTCCCTTGCCGGATTCGTCAACGCCGATGATCTTCAACACTGCGCTCAGTTCGACCGTTCGAGGTAGGCGCCGGTTCTGGTGTCGACTTTGACTTTGTCGCCGATCTTGATGAAAAGCGGAACCTTGACTTCGACACCCGTCTGCAATGTCGCCGGTTTGGTGACATTGGACACTGTGTCGCCGCGCACCGCCGGCTCCGTATGGGTGACTTCAAGCACGACCGAGGCGGGCAGGTCGATATTGATCGCCTGATTATCCAGAAACAGAATGATATAATCTTGATTGTCGATTAGATAGTGGCGGGTATCTTCGATGCTGTCGCCGGGGATATGGATCTGGTCGAATGTTTTCGTATCCATGAAGACATACTCGCCTTCCATCCCGTACAAAAACTGCATCGTCCGGCGCTCCAAATCGGGAGGGCGGAAAGAATCATTGGAGGAAAAGACCTTCTCCACCACCTGGCCGGTTTTGATGTGTTTGAGCTTGGTGCGAATATTGGCGCGACCTCGGCCCATCTTGAAGTGCGAGTACTCGACGACATACCACGGCTGATCGTCTACAATAATCGCCAGGCCGCGTCGAAAGTCCGAAACAGTATACATGAATCCTCCGATAGAATTTGCGGGGCAAATATAACACGAATGGGCGATTGACCAAGTGGAAAATTCAGCGACTCGCCACCGCAGGGCCCACGGCATCGCGACGGATTTCAGAGCGCTGAATTGGAAGTCTGATTGCCGCGATCACGCCGCCGTCGTCGCGATTGGTCAAGCACAGCGTTCCGTGATGCATTCCGATGATGCGAGCCGCCAATGACAGCCCCAGACCGGTGCCGTCGGGTCGGCCCGAATAGAAGGGCGTAAAGACCTTGTCGATTTTGTCGGGCGGAATGCCGCAACCGCGGTCGCGCACTTCGATTGAGACTTCGTCGAACACTTGCGTTACAGATATGTCGACTGTTCCGCTTCGATCGGCGTACGACCACGCCGCGTTTTCAATCAAGTTGGAAAGTACCTGCTTAAACAGCAGTGGATCGACCGCGGCAGTAATGGGAGCCTTCGATCCAGCAGAAAATGTCAGATTGATGTTACCGAAGTCCGGCCGCACCCGCATACTGTCGACAACTTCGCTCACGACTTCCGCCACCGTACAATCGACCAACTCGCATTCAAGCGGCCGCGAAAAACTCAGGAAACGCTTAATCAACTGATCGGCTTGCCGGGTTTCTTCAAGCAGCGACTCGGCTTGTGCAGTGCCTGGTGATGACTCGCCAACTTTTTTCTGCAGAAGTCGGGCATACCCGGCGATGGCGCCAATCGAATTACGAAGCTGGTGGGCCAGCCCGCCGGCCATCTCGCCAAGGGCCGACAGACGCTTGCGATCCTCAAGTTCGGTTCGCAGCCGGGCCGTTTCGGACAGATCGAACAGAAGCACCCAGAGCCCGACAGTCTTCGACTCGGCATTCTTTACAAGTGACAGACCGACCCCGACCGACTTCCCTTCCCATACCATTTCCTGATATTCGGAAACGTGTGAACCGGCCAAGGCGCTTTCGATCACTGAAAGAAGCGGATGATTAGGCGAAATCAACTGGGTGTAGCTGCAGTCGAGCTTAGAATCCGAGCCGGCGCCGATGAGTCGCATAGCGGCATCGTTGACCGCTAGCACTTTTCCGCTCATATCGATAGTGAGCGCCCCCGATTGGGTCGACGAAAGAATGTAGTCGTTAAACTGTTCGAGCGATTCGGCCCGTCGACTTACTTCGGCATTTAGCCGCAGCAGTTGCTCCTGATTGGCATGAAGGTCGTCGATGATCTTTTGATACTCAACCACCACCGCTTCGGCTTCGTTGACAGCCCCGCTAATCGGACGCCCCGCCCGCTCGGCCTCTAGGCGAATTTTGCGGAATGGCCTGAAGATGAACTGCGACAGGTAGAAATACAACCCGCCGATAAACAACAGGGCAATTGCGGTGAGGATCAAAATCCAGTTGCTCGCTCGGTCGAAATAGGCAAGCTCGGGGATTCGGGCCGATAGAACCAGGTATCGATATCCGGGAGTCTGCTCGCCGTTCACGATCAGCGAATAGGCGCCGTCGGATTGCAAAGTGAGTCGCTGCTCTTCTGAGCCGAACACTCGTTCGGCGAGACCGGGGATTTTGTCCGGAGGCACAGTGCCAGCTACCTCGGCCAGCCACTTGCGCTTGGCGCGCTCTGACTTGTCGGCCGGACCGGCGGCGATCACAATCAAATCGGACAGGTCATACCGTGCACATGTCGAGGAAATGGCGGAATCGGGAACGACATTCGGGAAATACTGGGACAGCTGGCGTTGAATCGGCAGCGAAGTCGACGTGAGTCGGACCGTCCACTGATCGGTTAACCGTACCCGGGCCTTATAGATGAAAAGATTCGACGAAAAGGCAACAAACAGCAACACGAAGATGATAAGCAGGAGGCCGACGTGCACTTCCGATTCGAAGCGATGCTGAACCGACTTGCGTGCTTTTGGAGAGAACATCGTCGCCCGCTTTCTGCGGAATCACTGACGAGTCAGAAAGTTGTCGACGTAGAATCTGATAATCTGATCGCCGTAGGCCACGGCTATCACCGCGGCGATTGACAAGAATGGCCCGAACGGAATCAGACGCTCTTTGCGCAGTGCCGCCGAAAAGGCCAGCATCACCAGCGACACGATCAGCCCCACAACCGCCGAGGTCATAAAGATCAGAATGATTTTCTGCCAGCCCAGAAACGCCCCAAGCATCGCGGCCATTTTGATATCACCGCCGCCCATCGATTCTTTCTTGAACAGAAAGTCGCCGCCGAGCGCAATCAGATAGAGCAAGCCGCCGCCGACCAGAATCCCGACAATCGACTGAACCGGGGTGAGGCCGTCCGGGATGAACGACACACCCAGGCCAACAACAATTCCCGGCAGAGTGATCGAATCGGGAATGATTTGAAACTCGGCGTCGATGAGGAAAATGACCAGCAGGGCCGAACCCAGCGTGGAAAAGATAACGGCGTCGATAGTAGCTCCAAAGCGCCACAAGAAAAAGCAGTACATAGCGGCATTGACAGCTTCGACCAGCGGATATCGAATCGAAATCGGCTGCTTACAATGGGCGCACTTTCCGCGGAGCCACAGGTATCCGAGCAGCGGGATATTGTGATACCAAGCGATCTGATGACTGCATTTCGGACAGGCCGATCGCTCAAAAACAATTCCTTTGTTTCGGGGCAGGCGATAGATCAAGACATTTAGAAACGACCCGAACACCAGCCCGAAAATGACTGCATAGGCATAGAACAGCGCATCCATACCCATAATATCGGCAAATCTATGATTATTTCAATTCGCCTAATTGGTGCATAACCAGCGCGATAGCCACCGGCCCGGCGGTTTCAGTTCGCAGTATCCGGGGTCCGAGCGTGACAGGAGTGAATCCGGCCGCAAGAATGCGTTCAGCCTCTGGCCCGGAGAACCCCGATTCCGGCCCGACAAGAATGCTGACCCGGCCGACGTTGGGTTCAAATTTGACTGACTCGAGCGGCTTCGATTTCTCTCCGGGCAGAAAGGCCAGGTTAAGATCATCGCGATTTGATTCGTCGAGAAACTGACGCAAGGTCAGCGGCGTGGCGATTTCCGGTCGATACGATCGACGGCACTGCTTCATCGCCGCAAGCGCAACTTTTTCGAGCCGGTTGCGTCGAGCCGCCGCTCGGGCCGGATCATCGAGTTTGACTTTGGATTTTTCAGAGATGACCGGCACGAATCGCTTCACGCCGAGCTCTGTCCCCTTTTCGACGACCGTATCAAATTTCTCGCCCGCCGACAACCCGCCGGCAAACGTGACTCGTGTCGCACATTCGCCGAAATTGCGCACTTCGGCGACTATCGCAATCTCAACACTCTTTTTGGAAATCGTGCGTATCTCTCCGCGATACCCCGTCCCGCAGCCGTCGACAACCACCACCCGATCACCGGCAGACATACGCATAACCGCGGCGGCATGATGGGCCTCGGCGGCGGGAAGTGTTATCCGGTCGCCGGAACGATGCTCGGGAGGAGCGTAGAAAACCGGAATCGACATATCGAGCTACCGACGCGCGGTGTAGGTCAGCCACTTGTTGTCGCGAAGGATCGACAACTCGGACATGCCGGTTGCTTTCAAAGCGGCAGTAGTATCCGATTCGTCGAATTCAAGCAGGCCGGACAGCACAAGCGTTCCGCTTGGAGAAGTCAACTGTACCAGACGCGGGAGCATCGGAAGAATAGTGCTCTTAATGATATTGGCGCAAACAAAGTCGTACGGCGCGTCTTTGGCGCACTTTTCTATCGAGCCGAACAACACTTCATGCGGAGTGTGAACCTGATTGATGTCGAAATTCTCTTTGCAGTTCTCGACTGCAACCAGATCGTAATCTATCGCTTTCAGATACGAAGCGCCCATTTTGTCGGCCAGAATCGACAAAATTCCCGAGCCACATCCCAGATCGAGAAAACGCATCCCGCTTTGAAATTCATTGCGGATGATCTTCAGGCAGCTGCGCGTTGTCTCATGTGTGCCGGTACCGAAAGCCATCTTTGGCTCTATTAGCAGATCGTATTTCGCACGCGGATCGGGCGAATGCCAGGGTGTGCGCACGAGCAGATCGTCGGTGATCCAGATCGGCGCAATCGAGGCCTTGTATTGTTCTTCCCACTCGACATTTTTCACCATCTTTTCTCTGATTTCCGGCACGACCAGAAGAACAGCCGCGAGATATTTCTCGAAGGCAGCCCGATACGAAGCTGATTTTTCTGCCGGGACATAGAAGATAATTCCGGTGTCGGCGCTTCCCTCTTCGTCTTCGAGAACCATGCCATTGGTGATATTGTCGACGATGTAGTTACAGATCGCGTCGGCCTGTTCACGCGGAACGCGAACGGTGACTTCAGTAAAGCTTTCCGTGGTGTGCGTCATCGGATCGCCTCAAACTCCCAGTGTTTCCCGGAGTTTGTCGAAAAACGACCGGTCGCCTTTCGGGGGAGAAAACGAGTCGGAGCCGGCCAGACGCTCCAGTGTCTTCTTGTCATCGGAACTGAGCTTTGTCGGCACCCACACTGTTACGACCACCAGTTGATCGCCTCGGCCGGAGTGATGCAAGTGGGGAATTCCTTTGCCGCGTATCTTGAGGACTTTTCCGGACTGCGTTCCCGATGGAATCTTAAGCGACGTCTCGCCGGTCAGGGTCGGCACCATCACTTCACCGCCCAGCGCGGCGAGCGGAAACGGCACGGGCACTTCCAAAACAATGTTGTCGCCATTGCGACGGAAAAGATTGTGCTCTTCTTCTTCGAACACCGCCACCAAATCTCCTGGCTCACCGTTGCGCGGGGCCGCGTTGCCCATATTGGCGATGGTCATGTAATTGCCCGACGACACTCCGGCGGGGATTTTCAGATTTACTTTTGACGAGCCCTGATGCCGCCCTTCACCACGACAAACCCGCCGTCGGAGAGCGCGGCAATATCCGGACTGCCCTGCCAGCCG
>CAYVWS010000053.1:12968-14859 GCA_964455535.1 uncultured Ignavibacteriales bacterium
TGATGATCCCTGATGCCGCCCTTCACCGCGACAGCTCGGACAGGGATCGGCGATCACCTCGCCCGCGCCTCGGCAGACGTTGCACGTTGTCACCTGCTGAATGGTGCCGAGAAAGGTTTGTGAAACGCGGCGCACCTGACCCGCGCCTTTGCACTGCGAGCAGGTCTGACGCGACGAACCGGCTTTGAGTCCGCTTCCGCCGCACGTGTCACAGCCAACCTGACGATTCACCTTAAGTGATTTCTCGACACCTTCAGCGATTTCCTCGAGGGTCAGCTTGATGCGTATGCGAAGGTCCTCGCCTCGATTCTCCCTTCGCCGACTCCCACCGCCGAAAAATTCATCGAAGATCGAGCCGCCGCCGCCGAAATCGCGCATAAAGGCGCGAAGCGCATCGTTGATATCGAACCCCTGATACCCGCCATACTGGCCGCCGCCGAATCCGCCTCCCTGCCCGAGTCCGGCGTGGCCGTACTGGTCGTACATCCGGCGTTTGTCGGCGTCTTTGAGGACCTCGTACGCTTCGGTCGCCTCTTTGAATTTGTCTTCGGCTTCCTTGCTCCCTGGATTGCGATCCGGGTGGTACTTCATTGCAAGTTTTCGGTAGGCCGACTTGATTTGATCGTCGCCGGCCGCCCGATCAACTCCGAGAATGTCGTAGTAGTCGCGTTTGGACATCGGCGACTACTTCTTGTCGTCCATCACTTCAAAGTCCGCATCGACCGCGCCGCCATCAGATGGACCGCTTTGCCCGGCATTCGGTGTCGGACCTGCCCCGCCGGCTGTTTGACCGCCCGGCTGCGCACCGGCTGCCGAGGCCTTCTTGTACATTTCCTCAGCCAGTTTGTGCGAAGCGGTCATCAGTGCTTCTTTGGCGCTGTTGATTGTCTCGGCTGATTCAGAAGTCAGGACTTTCTTCAGATTCTCAATCGCGTCTTCGATATTCTTCTTTTCGTCGGCCGAAATCTTGTCACCGTGCTCTTTGACCGTCTTCTCGGTGGCATAAATCAGCTGATCGGCTTCGTTGCGCGCCTGAATGACTGCGGCTTTCTTCTTGTCTTCTTCTCCGAACTTTTCGGCGTCTTTGACCATCCGGTCGATTTCGGTATCGCTCAATCCCGACGACGCCTGGATCTTGATCGATTGTTCTTTACCGGTCGCCATATCTTTGGCCGACACATGCACGATCCCATTCGCGTCGATATCGAACGTCACTTCGATCTGCGGCAAGCCGCGCGGGGCCGGCGGAATACCGACAAGGTCGAACCGGCCGAGCGTGCGATTGTCAATCGCCATCTGGCGTTCGCCCTGCAGCACATGAATCGACACCGCCGGCTGATTGTCCGAGGCGGTCGAGAAGATTTGCGACTTGCGCGTGGGGATCGTCGTGTTGCGGTCGATCAATTTCGTCAACACACCGCCCAATGTTTCGATACCCAGCGACAGCGGTGTGACATCGAGCAGAACGATATCTTTCATATCGCCCGCCAACACGCCGCCCTGAATTGCCGCTCCGACCGCGACAACTTCATCGGGGTTGACGCCCTTGTGCGGCTCTTTGCCGAAGAACTGCTTGACGATCTCGATGACTTTCGGCATGCGGGTCATGCCGCCCACGAGCACGACCTCGTCGATATCGGAAGTTGATAACTTGGCATCGGCCAGTGCCGCTTTGCACGGACCAATCGTCCGCTGCAAAAGCGCGTCGGTCAGCGCTTCGAGTTTGGCGCGAGTGAGTGTAAGATCGAGATGCTTCGGGCCCGACGCATCAGCCGTGATGAACGGCAGATTGACATTAGTCTGCATCGTCGATGACAATTCAATCTTGGCCTTCTCAGCCGCTTCTTTCAGACGCTGCAATGCCATCCGGTCCTTGCGAAGGTCTATCCCC
>CAYVWS010000054.1:0-14833 GCA_964455535.1 uncultured Ignavibacteriales bacterium
CGGTGTCGTGGTAGCCCATCAGCGTCTGCACCGGCCCGAAGACCTCGAGCTGGTCATGCTTAAGAAAGTGGGCGACAAAGTTCAGGCCGGCGAGGCCGTGGCGGCCAGTAAACCGCTTTTCGGCCTCAAGTTCTTGGGCCAGACTAAGTGCGACGCGACCATCAGCGGCACGATCGAATCGATCTCGCACATCACCGGACAGGTTCTCCAGCGCGGCGAACCAACCCCGGTCCAGGTGCATGCGTATGTGCAGGGCCAGGTGGTCGAGGTCATCCCGCGCGAAGGTGTCGTCGTGCAGTGCATGGCGTCATTCGTGCAGGGGATTTTTGGCATCGGCGGCGAGACCCACGGCCCGGTCAAAATGGCGGTGCCGGATAACAAGACTATGCTCACCCCGGATCGAATTGATGC
The DNA here is from genome assembly GCA_964455535.1 of uncultured Ignavibacteriales bacterium. Lineage (GTDB taxonomy): Bacteria > Zixibacteria > MSB-5A5 > GN15 > FEB-12 > JACRAV01. Next base: position 412 of record CAYVWS010000054.1, read on the forward strand.
GTCCATGAAAGGTTGCGTGATCGTAGGCGGCTCGATTGTCACCGCCGACGCAATCAAGAAAGCTGTTTCGGTCGGCGTCAAAGGCATCGTGGTCGGCGGATTCGACGACAAAGATCTGCGCGACTTTTTGGGATACGACATCGGCGTGGCAATTACCGGTTCTGAAGAAATCGGAGTGACACTGGTAGTAACCGAAGGGTTCGGCCAGATCAACATGGCCCAGCGTACGTATGATCTGCTCAAACGCCACGAAGGCGAACTGGCCTCGATCAACGGCGCCACACAGATCCGCGCCGGAGTAATTCGCCCCGAAGTAGTCATCCCGAGGGCGACGGCGGAAAATGTGACCGCGACCCCGACGCAGATCGAAGGTCTCAAGATCGGATCGCCGATCCGGGTTATCCGTCACCCGTACTTCGGCCGGCTCGGTACCGTCTCTGGGCTTCCCTCTCCTCTGCAGACACTGGACTCCGAATCCCACGCCCGCGTGTTGGAAGTCGAATTCGAAGACAACAAGAAGGCCCTCGTACCTCGCGCCAATGTCGAGATGATCGAAGGCTGATTAAATTAGTATTCTCAGAAATCACAAAGGCCTCCCCGCGGAGGCCTTTTTGTTTGTTATCCACTGATTGGGGTGATCATTACGGCTTCTTCGGCGCGACGCCTTTGAGCATATCCAAATCGCGCTTGGCGCGACGATTTTTCGGATTGTACTCTACCGCCTTTTCAAGGGACGCCACCGCGTTTGCGGTGTCACCCATTTCGGCGTATATCTGGCCAGTCGCCCATTCATTGAACGACGATTTGGGATAGAACTCGCGATTCAGCGTCAGGACCGCCAGCGCCGACGAGTCACTCTCCTGTGAAAGATCCATCGCGAAATGAATCAGCATCGCTTCGCTAAAGTCAAACGTGTGGCTGCCGTAGTATTGTTCGCGCAACACGCGGTAGGTGGAATCGACTCCCTTCATCCCGTCTTTTGTCATCTCGGCCTTCAAAACGTCGCCGATCAACACCGGCCGCTCCTGGCCGCGATGGCAGGTCACACACTGCACCGCAACGCGCGGCGTATCCAGCCCTGACATCTTGCCGAGATAGTCGCCATTGATACCGCGCATCATTTTGATCATAGCACGGGTGACGTTTTTGGCCGGCACGTTGTCCGAGGCCCAGTCCATGTCATGACTGCTCGGATCGCCGGAGCGGGCATGGCAGAAATCGCAGTGCACTCCCAGCGCCGACGTATAACTGCCCATGATATCGATCAACTGATCGTGCGACATGGTACTATCGAGCACTTTCAGATTTTTCGCTTTTTCGTCTTCGTGTCCCTGAGCCAGGACCACGCCGGTTGTATTCAGTGCAAGAACAGCGGCGAGGCCAAGTGAACGCCAGGTTCGGATGCGGTTGAGTGTCATCTTCCTTCTCTCTGTTTGAAATTTGGTTGCGGACTATTTCGGCCCAATATAACCAAATTTCACATACATTCAAGAAGAATGCCGGCTCGCATCGGGCCGCCCCGGAATAATCAGTGGTAGTCCCACCATACGCAATTTCTGGGGGGTGTGAACGAGATGTATAAGTAGTCGATCAGTGCGTTCAAGTCCCCGATATCGGTACCCGGTTCACCATCGACATTCGCCTGCGCGGTACAGCAAAATGGAGCAAAGCTCAAGTACAAACGGTCTATCAATCTCGTGATGTCCGAAATGTCAACTCTTCCATCCGGGTCGCAGTCGATGTTGCCTGTTACGTCGGTACAACACGTGGGTGGAATATTAGCAAATTGATCAAAGTACCCTGAGTCGTTACCGACATTCCACATATATGCGACCGAAGCACGCAAAGTGTCCCCGGGACCGATTCTTTTTTCGCCGAACAGAGCCAGTGACGCCCAGTCGTCGGGATAGTCACCGATCTTGTGATTTATCGGGTCCAATGTCAAGTCGCGAAATAGGAGCTGTGGCCTGAAACCAAAATGGTCATACAACCACAACCATACCGTGCGGTACCCCCATCCTAATACCCAATCACTCTGCTCACCGGTCGGGCCGATATCATTGAAGAGCAGCATTTGGCCAACAGAAACACCGAGCTGAGGCGATTTGACAATCTGAAGACCGCGGGAAAGAGTATCTCCCCAGGGATCGTGAGTAATCAATCCAACAAAGTCAACCACATTGGTAAACTTATCATCAACATCCCAATCCATGTATGTCCCCGAATAGACATTGATCGGATCTCCGCACGGCTTGGTAATCCAGTAATCGGCAATAATCGGCAGGATGCCGGTTGTTATTCCCCCTTTGTAACGGTACTGCACTTTGCCATGAATCACACCATCGTTGCTCATGAATCGAAATGACAGGAGACTGTCACCATTTGCTGATTCACCGCGTGTGAACGAATCCACCGGCTGGTAGCTGGATCCACGGTCGATATGCCCATACACAGTCGTGTCATTGCTATTAATCCATCCAATAACGAGTGAACCCTTGTTAAGCATGCTCAGTCCTGGCACTCCAAAGGAAAGCATGCCTGGATCGTTGCAAACGTCAGAGATCACATAACCCGATCGAATTGTGGCGGTATCTGTTCCGACATCGGCATATGCTGTTGTCAGTTCAACGGGAATATCAATCTGGGGGAGGCCGGCTAAGCTTGTATAGATAGTTGCCGTATCGTGTGTCAATCCGAGGTCACATTGAGTTACCGAAGTACCGTCCAACCTCAGGCTCAGAAGAACGGAATCTCCCGGATGAAGGAGCGTCGGGAATGATCCAAGTAGTGATAGTCTCGTACTTGAGACTGACGCGCTATTAAGTGTTACGTCCTCACCCCGGTGATTCTTGATCGATATCTTTACGTCTTTGGAAACTCCCATCACGCGGCGCAGATCAGCAAAGCTGTCCGGATGCACTTCCAGAAGTCCGAAACCGACCGAATCAAGCGCCGCTGTGGTGGCAACGGCTTCAGCGCTCCCCGGTCCGTAAATGTCCTCGGCTGACTGCAACAGCATGACCGACCAGAATTGAAACGAAGAATTCGGTGTCAGATATGTCGTAAGTGTGCGAAACCAGATTTGTTCAGTCTTGTCGCGGCCGATCGACTCGCCCATCAGATATCCGACATGATTGGGAATCCCTGAATTAATGTGAACGCCCCCATTGTCGAAGGCGATGTTTGTATCCAGGAATTCCGACATCACCGCCGGCTGATTTCCGAAGGGGAATCGCGCCGAATCCGGTCCCCGATGTGGATCGGCCATAGACCTGATAAAACCAGGCGCGGTCATGCGAACATTGTCACCAAGGACCCAATTGGTCCGGTCGATCATGTTGCCGAAGAAGTCGGACATCGACTCATTGAGCGCTCCCGGTTCGTATTCATAGAAAAGACCCGCCGTATACTCGGTGAGAGCGTGAGTAAATTCATGCCCTACAATATCAAGGTCGGCGCAGAAGGGCCGCCAATTCACGCCGTCGCCGTCGCTAAAGCTCACAATCGTGCCATCCCAGTATGCGTTGTTCTGGAAAATTGAATCGTGCACATTGGCGAGCATCGACGAGCCCGTGTTGCTCAAGCTATTGAACCCGAAAGTGGCAGCATAGTAGTCATAGACCTTCTCGGCGAAATAGTGCGCCGATACCGCCGCCTGATATCCCGAGTCGTTGTCAAACACATTGTCTCCGGCGGTGTCAGTCACGATTCCCCCGAAATGATGCTGACTCGAGTAAGTGGCAATAATACCGTTGAGATCAGAAACCGGTGGCTTAAACATCGGCCGCGAGGCATCAATCAATTTGTAGTCGAGTCCGATCTTGTATGTCTGCAAGCTTCGCGCCATACCATCCAAGTCGTGCCCTGATCCTACGGCCGGACCGTCAAATTGAATGTCGTTGTACTTGTGAACAATTTCACCGGAAATTGCGTCGACAAATACCCGGTAGCGAATCCCCGGTCCTTGAGTTCCCAAAAACGTGATCAGCCAGGTCAGACGCGGCTGGCCCGCCGACGGATAGACAACGAGCTCGTTTTCTGATCTGACCGCACGACCTTGCAGTTCAGATGAGATCTGTGAAAATGCTCGGCTCTCGGCCGCTGGCGCCGTAATAGCGGGCGACGTCCCAAGTGAAGGAGTCGGGATATTTTGGCCGGCGACCATAAAGATGACACCGGAGGAGTCGAAATGGACAATTTTGGAGCATCCCCAAATTCGTAACCCCTCGTACACTTGTGTGAAACGCAGATGAGTCTTTCCGAAAGCATCGGTGTCCTCCCGCTCTAACCGTAGTTCCTGTTTGGAATTGCGAATACCGAACAGATCCGTTCTATCCGAGACAAACTCAAGCGCATCAATTTCGCGACTCTGGTTCTTGCCTGGAGCAGACTCCCCCCGCCATACGGCCGCAGTGCCACGCTCTGGATCGCGCATTGTGTGCTGTTTACTTGGTAATTGAAGACGGCCGGCGGCCATCGCGACATTCAACAAAAACACCGCGGCTACAACTATCATCGCCGTCACATGTAGACTCCTGCGGTACAACATCTGACTCACGAACTACTTCCGACACGAGCAACTAATAAAGCGCCAGCTTGTGACTGATGTGAGGGTGTCAGAAATATACAGGATATCCCGAACTTGTCAACGGAAGCCGCGGAGAACTTGGAGATCAGATGGTGTCGTGGGCGGTCGACGGTGTCCCGCCGGCCCGGTTGCGGGCATCGACTGAAGAATCCAGCCGTGTCGAGTCGCGCAGTTCGTCGGCCGAGCCCGCCGCCCCCATCTTTTCGCGTTTACTGCCTGACGAATCGCAGGCGAAAAACACAAATAATGCACAAGCGAAAATGATAAGGCAGATCGGATTTCGCATACTTTATCCAACACGCATTAAGGTCCCAAATCAAGTTTTAATGCGGGTTTCCGTGCCAGGCCTGCTCTTCGGCCAAGTTCACACCGAGTAGGACAGCGCGATGACTCCGTCCCTGTTTTTGTTGATACCCCGTCCCCCGTCTGATAGCTTTTGTATCCGGTTGCAGTGGCGCATTTCAATACCGCAACTTTTGCGCGGCGGCACGGTACAAACGTAAGGAAGGCAATGAAACAATGATACTCCCCGTATCCGGCTCCATATGGCAGATCGTCGGCGAATCGTCGGCTTTCGGCGCATTTATTTTGGGCACACTCGTATTCATGTCGCTCATTTCGTGGGCTGTCATATTCTATAAGTGGAAGCAATTCCGACAGGTCGAATCCGACACATCGCGATTCCAGCAGCAGTTTCTGCGATCGAAACAGATCGGCGATTCTTTGGGCCAAGCCAAATCCTGCCCGCATTCGCCGCTGTCACGTTTGTATATGACCGGCTACGACGAAGCTGTGTCGATCTTTGAACAAAAAAACCGAAACGGCCAATCTCAGACTCGCCCGGCTCTTGAGTCGGCGGATTTCGAAATTGTCGAAATGGCGATGGAAAAAACGATGGTCGAAGAAGTCGGCAAGCTCGAACGCCGCGTCATATTTCTTGCCACGACCGCTTCTGCCGCTCCCTTCTTAGGCCTTCTGGGGACCGTCGTCGGTATTATGGACGCCTTCTGGTCAATCGGTGAGCGCGGCTCGGCGTCGCTTGCGGTCGTGGCGCCGGGTATCGCCGAAGCGCTGCTGGCGACCATCGTTGGCTTGGGCGCGGCTATTCCCGCAGTCATGTCTTTCAACTGGGCAAACAATAAGATCAAACGACTGAACGACACCGCCTACGCCTTCATCCTCGACTTTGTCTCGCGCGCCAAGAAAGAGCAGTTATGATCCGTCGACCGCGACAACGTCAGTACCACTCGATGGCCGATATCAATATTGCCAACCTCGTTGATGTCTGCTTGGTGCTCCTGATCATCTTCATGATCTCCGCCCCGCTGCTTCAATCGGGGATCGAGGTCGAACTGCCCAAAACGACGGCAGCGCCGATCACGGAAGAAAGTTCGGGGGTCGTTGTAACAATAGATAAGAAGGGTGGAATCTACATCAACGATGTCTTCCACCGCTTCGCTGAATTCGGTACAGCGCTCGACAAAGAAATGAAGGCAAAAGGCACATCGTCAGTGTATCTCCGCGGCGATTCGACTATCGCCTATGGGACCGCTATTGCCGTGATCGGCAAGATGAAAGAAATGGGTATCGAGTCAATCGGTCTGGTAACCGGCCATGATGATAAAAAGGCCGCCTCTACCCAAAAGAAGTAGTTCTTATGCGGCGCGAAATTATCTTCTCAGTGGTGTTTCATGTTTTTCTCGTCGCCGCGTTTTATGCCTCCGGCCTGATCCTGACACCACACAAGATTGACCTGGGCGAAGTCATCAAAGTTTCGCTCATGTCCCTGCCCGATCTTCCGGTGACCAACCAGCAGCCTGCCAATCCGCTTGAAATTCCACGGGCGACACAAGCGGAACAAACTCCCACACCCATTCCCGACAAGTCCGCCAAAGCTATTCCGGTCAAAGAGAAGAAGACTCCGTCCAAAAAGAAGAAGCAAGACAAGAAAAAATACGAGGGCCAGAAGGACACGGACCCCGAAACCAAATCCGGTACTGCCGACGGCGACGCCGCTGTCGCCGAGGCCTCCGGCTCACCGTTCGCCGGCGCGACTGTCGACAACGCCGATTTCAATTACCCCTATTGGTTCACGCAGGCATTTTACAAAATTCAGACCAATTGGCAAAATCCTGTCGATGCCGACGGCGAGATTATCTGTGTCGTCTATTTTCAAGTCCTCGCATCCGGACGAGTGATCGAGACCCGCGTCGATAAACCATCCGGCATTCCGGCATTTGACGACGCCTGCGTCTATGCCATCAAGCGCTCGTCCCCCTTTCCCCCGTTCCCCCGCGAATTCACCGAAGAAATTTTGGGGATCACCATCCCTTTCAAATATCAACCCGGACAGTAAGGACTTTTCATGTATAGACTCGGTCTGGCAATAGCTCTCACACTCTCATTACGTCTTGGCGCTCAGGCGCAATCGGACGCCAATGTCCGAAACATTCCGTTCGACACGATTCGCACCGGTGAAGTCAAAGCAACAGCCATCGGGGTCGAAGAAATGAAATACATCGGCAGCACGCCGATCACCAAGGACGACACCGGCTACATGCGGGCCGCCACCGGGATTGTCAAATTCGACATCGAATTCTACGCTGACTTCGATCTGGTTGAGATCGACTCATTCTACATTCGTACCTACGAAATCAAAGTGATGGACCGATTGGCGTGGGAACGCTTAGGCGCGACACGCCTTGTTCAGCTCGAAGCCGAATTCCCCGGCCAAAATATGCGCGTGCGCTGGCGACTAACCGACACCCAACATGATCAGGAAATCGGCAAAGGGGTGGTCGAAAACAGTAAGCTGCACTGGCGCGAAGTCGGCCACGATGTCGCCAACGAAATTGTCCGCACGCTCACCGGCGACCGCGGCATTTTCCGAACCAAGATCGCCTACTGCAAAAAGGCCGGCAAAGGCAAAGAGATCTTCATGGCCGACTACGACGGCGCCAACGAGCAACAGCTTACTTCCAACGGCTCGATCAATATCTCCCCCTGTTGGACTCCCGACGGCAAGGAAATATTCTTCTCGAGTTTTCAAGGCGGGCCGGCCCAGATTTACAAGGTTGATGTCACCACCAAGAAAGTTACCAAGATCGCAGCTTTCCCCGGCATCAATACCTCACCCGCTGTTTCTCCGGACGGCCTCAAGCTTGCCTGTGTGCTTTCCAAAGACGGCAACTCGGAAATTTATGTGCTCGATATCAACGGCCGCATTATCAAACGGGTGACAGCCACACCCAACTCAATTGAATCGGGTCCGACCTGGTCGCCCAACGGCAACCTGCTGGCCTTTTCATCTGATCGCACCGGCGCTCCGCAGATTTACTATTCCGACGCCGACGGTCTCCGTGTCAACCGTCTCACCTACGAAGGCCGCTACAACGATTCGCCGATCTGGTCTCTGCGCGGCAACCGGGTGACATTTGTCAGCCGCACGCCGCAAGGACGATTCGATCTGGCGTCGATTGATACTTCCGGCCATAATCCGCACCTGATGACCGGCTTCGGCCAAAACGAGAATCCGCACTTCTCGCCCGACGGTAAACATATTGTCTTTGCCTCGACTCGTTTGGGTGGTTCCGATATCTTCATGTGCGACGCCTCCGGCCGCAACCAGCGCCGGATCACCACCACGGGCACCTGCTCCAACCCCGCCTGGGGCCCGATGCGATAGTGCATCGCAACGCACCTGCGCCGTCCGTGAACCGGATAATCAGAGATTTGGATGATTGATTCGAGACTTCGCCGGGCTCTCGCCCGGCGTTACTCTGTTGATACTTCGGTGTTTTTCTTTTTCCCCGTCAGCCAGACTACGAGAATGGAAAGCTCGTAGAGGGCATACAGCGGCAGAAACATTACCATCATCGTAAACATGTCCGGGGTCGGCGTAAGAAACGCCGCGACGATCAGCAATACGACAATCGCATACCGCCGCGCTTTGTTAAGCCCTCTGGCCGAGACAATGCCGAACTTGCCTAGCACGTACGCTACAATCGGCAGCTGAAATCCGGCGCCGAAGCCCAGTATCAGCATGCCGATAAAACTGATATAGCTCTGCACGGTGATCAATGGCTCGACGACGCCTTCGCCGAAGTGTATCAAAAATTGCAGCGACATCGGCAGCATGACGTAGTAGCAAAAGACCGCGCCAAGAACGAAAAGCACGGTCGACGATATCACAATTGGGAGGATGAGCAGTTTTTCGCGCTTGTACAGTCCCGGCGAAATGAATGTCCAGAGTTGCCATGAAATATACGGCAGGGCAAAAACAAGCCCGGCAATCAGTGACACTTTGAAGAACGCGGTAAACGAGCCGGTCACTTCGGTTACATAAAGCTTGGTGCTTCCCAGCGGAACCATCAGGAACTTGAAGATCGGCTCGGCGAAGTAAAAACTGGCGCTCGCGGTGATGATCAGCGCAATGAAGCAGCGAACCAACCGCTTACGGAGCTCTTCAAGATGCTCCAAAAACGGCATATTGGAAAATCGTCCGCCGCTCTGTTCCGGCTGATCAGCGGGCGCCATCTAATCAGTTTCTCCTAGTGCGCAATCGCACCCTATTTGTTTGACCACTTTTTGCAGCATTGACTTCACCCTGAGCTTGTCGAAGGGACTATCCTTTCTCCTTCGCGGCCCCGTTCACCGGTCGCTTCAGGTGGCGCAGCTTTTCGAGTTCATGAAAGAACTCATCCATATCCTTAAAATCGCGATAGACCGAGGCAAATCGCACATAGGCGACTTCGTCAACCTCGCGCAGTTTGTGCATTACCTGTTCGCCGATTTCTTTGCTGGCGATTTCAGTGCCGGGCTGGGCGTGGCACCACGCCTCGATAGCGGTCACCATATTCTGCATCTGGGCGTCTGTTACCGGCCGTTTGTTGCATGCCAGCTTGATGCCGTGGAGGACCTTGTTGCGATCAAACGCTTCCCGCCGCTCATCGGATTTCAAAACCACCAATGCGCCCTGCTCGACATACTCATAAGTCGTAAACCGCTCGGTGCATTTGAGACATTCGCGCCGTCGCCGTATCGCGTTGCCATCCTGCGAGGGACGGCTGTCGACTACTTTGTCTTCCTCATGTCCGCAAAACGGACATCTCATGAACCGGCTCCCAAGTCTTTCTGTCGCTGGCGAACAAGCTGCAGCGCTTCTTCTATCCGATCTCCCTCGTACTCGAGTTCGCGCAGATTGCGGATTTCGCGCGCTCGTTCAAGACTGCGAATGGCCGACGAAAAATCGCTCTGGTCGGCATAGACCAGCCCGATGTTATAGTAAGCGCGAATTTGATCAAGTGAATTGCCCGTCATGGCGTAGACATCGAGCGCCCGGCGAAGGTACTCAATTGCGCGGGGAAGTTCTTTGTCGGCGAACTCGAAGTAGGCGAGGTTTTGCAGGCAGCGCGCGACCAACTCCAGATCGCTCTCTTTTTCGGCCGCATCCAGCGCTTGTTCAAATGATTGACGGGCCATCATCGGCTGCTCAAGCTGCTTAAAGACCACCGCCATATTGAAGAGCGCCTGTGCTTTTATGCCCAGCTCTCCGCAATTGCCGGCGTGGGTGACCGCCTGCTGCAGCATCCGCAGGGCCAGATTGAACTGTTTTTGCACGACCAACACAGCGCCCATGTTCGAGAGAGCGATCGCCACCAGGCGCTCATCATTGCTTTCCCCCGCCTTTTGCGCCGCCAGTTTGTAACAGGCGACGGCCCGATCGACTTCACCGTCACCAAACTCGATATTGGCAAACTTGATCAGGTGCTCGATCCCGACCGGCTCGCTCTCGTCGATCAGTTCGCGGAGGCGAGTTATCATCGGTACCAATTTTTCTGGAATTGCAGGTGGATTGTCGACATCGAGAATCAGCGCCAGCGGGCGCACCGCCAGTACCAGACACTTGCGGGCCTCAATTCGTTCGGGCAGCGGGATACTCAACGCACTTCCTTGCTGGTCTCAGTCTGCACCCACGAAATGTAACTGTCAAATCCGTCAACCAATGGCAGCGCGATAATTTCAGGCAGGTCGTACGGGTGATGCTCTTCGACAAATTCCGCAAGCGCGGCAAATTTCACGGTGGTCGATTTGATGATCAACAGCGATTCCTCTTCGGTCTGCACCGCTTCGTCCCACCAGAAATAGGAATCTACTTTGGGGACGACATTCACACAGGCGGCCAATCGATTTTCGACCAGCGCATGCGCCATTTTGCGGGCTTCGTCGCGCGGGACGGTCACAAGAACAACTCTGATGTCCTGAATCATGATCGCACCCTTCGGCCGAGCTTCGTCTCCACTGAGGTAATCTTGCCGGACAGACGGTTCTTGGCTCCCTTGCGGTCGTCGATTACCATGCTGATATAGATACGGTCGTGGTTTTTCTTGAGCATCAGTCGTGCCTTGTTTACGACGCGCATGATCGGCGCCCACTCGCCTTCGATGATAGTCGCCATGGCGGTCAGTCGGTACGGTAAGCCGGAACGGTCGATCAGGTCGATGACTTTCGCAACGTCTCCGGATACCGACACCGACTTTCTCCCCGTCGGAAACATGGTCAGTTGCACAAGCATGCTCATGCCTCCTTCAGGCGCGAAGCGTAGAGCGGGAACTTGGCGCAGAGTGACGAGACTTCGGATGAAATCTGCGCAAGCGCGGCGTCGTCGGCGCGATTGGCGATGCCTCTGGTGACGAAATCAGCGATGATCTCCATTTCGGTTGTGCCCATCCCGCGTGTGGTGACGGCCGGTGTGCCGATGCGAATTCCCGACGTAATGAATGGCTTTTGCGGATCGTACGGGACTGTGTTTTTGTTCACGGTCATACCGGCTTTATCGAGCGCCTCTTCGGCTTTCTTGCCAGTGAGCTTTTCGATTCCGACAAACGAAACGAGCATCAGGTGCGTGTCGGTTCCGCCGGAAACGAGTTTCTGTCCGCGCTTGATGAGTCCGTCGGCGAGCGCTTTGGCATTTTCGATGATGCGCTTCTGATACGACTTGAAATCCGGCTGTAGCGCCTCTCTGAATGCCACTGCTTTCGCCGCTATGACATGCATCAGCGGCCCGCCCTGAATTCCGGGCATGACCATCTTGTCCAGATCGGCGGCATATTTCTCTTTGCAGAGGACCATCCCGCCGCGAGGACCGCGCAAAGTCTTGTGTGTCGTCGTGGTCACAAAATCAGCATACGGCACCGGCGACGGATGCAAACCCGCCGCAACGAGTCCCGCGATATGCGCCATATCGACCATCATGTACGCGCCGACTTCATCGCAGATTTCTCTGAATCGTTTGAAGTCAAGGGTGCGGGGATATGCCGATGCCCCCGCCACGATCATCTTCGGACGAATCTCTTGGGCCTGCGCCAACAGCTTATCGTAATCGATTGTCTCGGTCTGCGGATCAACCTGATATCCTGAGAACTGAAAGAGAAATCCGGAGAAATTGATCGGGTGGCCGTGCGTCAAATGCCCGCCGTGCGACAGGTCAAGCCCCATCACCTTGTCTCCCGGCTTGAGTACGGTGAAATACGCGGCCATATTGGCATTCGAACCGGAGTGCGGCTGGACATTGGCGTGATCGCACCCGAACAGCTGCTTGGCCCTATCGCGTGCTAAGTTTTCAGCGATATCGACAAACTCGCACCCGCCGTAGTACCGCTTGGCCGGATACCCTTCGGCGTACTTGTTAGTCATCACGCCGCCCATCGCTTCGAGGACAGCTTCGGAAACGAAATTCTCCGAGGCGATCAGTTCAAGCTTGGTGGCCTCGCGATTTGTTTCTTTCATGATGGCCGCATATATCTCGGGGTCTGCTTGTTTCAGATACGACATAACCTCTCCAACTCTTGTAGGTCGGGCCTCTTGTGGTCCCGACATCTCTTGTAGGTCGGGTTGCGATGTCGCGCGTCTGCGCGACGAGCTACCCGACATCTTACTTCGATTCGGGCCAAAAGGTAGCTATTTCAGAGCGGGAGGTCAATGAGGTGGGAAACCGGGCTCCGATGATCCGGAGTCGAGCTTTTTGCGGGCTTCTGCTTCTCTTTTTGGAAGGGCCACCAAATCCCAGATTAGTATTGGAATTCCACTTGCCAACCAAATCCAACCCCAGTTCAAAATCCGTCGTTCATTGTCGGACATGGCGTATCCGATCAAACAGATAACGCCGAAGCCGATCAATGCGCGTATCTCAAGCTTAGTAGATGATCTCAAGAGTCGATGAATGAGCCGCGTTATACCAAACGACATCAGGACCGATGCGAAGTAATTTCCAAAGAGCCGCCCGAGCTCGAAATTTGACATCCCTACCGCCCCTCTGCGGTTTCCTCTGCTTCAATCTTCTCCACCCGTCGTTCGTGCCGACCGCCCTCGAATGGGGTTTTCAGAAAAGTCGTCACGATTTCTTCGAGCTGAGTTTCGGGAGTGTATTTTCCGGAGAGAGTCAGAATGTTTGCGTTGTTGTGGGCGCGGGTTAGCTCGGCCATCTCGGGATTGAGCGCCAAGCCGGCGCGGACACCGTGAACTTTGTTCGCGGCTATCGCCATACCGTTTCCGGTCCAGCAGATGTTAATGCCGAAATCAACCTGATGGTCACGCACCGCGTGCGCGACTTTGAGGCCGTAGTCGGGATAGTCGACTGAGTCTTGTTCGTTGTTGGTGCCGAAATCGGTCACACTGTGACCGAGCTGCTGCAAGATTGCTTTAATCTTCTCTTTGTACTCAAACCCCTTGTGATCGGCCCCCACCGCGATTTTCATCGCACCGCGACCTTTGATGGTTTCGGGATCGGCGTCAGCCAGCCAAATTTGTCGGGAGCTTTGCCGAGCACGAGATCGAAAAATGCTTCCTGAATTTGCTTGGTCACCGGTCCGCGGTGTCCTTCGCCGATTTTGATATGATCGATCTCAGCGATCGGCGTTATCTCGGCGGCCGAGCCGGTGAAGAAAACTTCGTCGGCGAAATACATCGCCTCACGCGGGATATTCTGCTCGATGACTTTGATACCCATGTCGTCGGCCAGTCGAATCACCGTGTTGCGGGTGATGCCCGGCAAAATTGAAGATGTGAATGTCGGCGTGATCAATGTCCCCTTGCGGACCATGAAGATATTTTCGCCTGAGCCCTCGGACACGTGACCATAGACATCCAGCGCGATTCCTTCAGCATAGCCGTGACTCTTAGCTTCCATCTTAATAAGCGCGCTATTGAGATAATTCCCGCCGGCTTTGGCCATCGCCGGAATTGTATTGGGAGCCATCCGATTCCACGACGAAAAACAAACTGAGACGCCTTTTTCGATCGCGTCCTCGCCTAAGTATCTGCCCCACGGGTAGCAGGCGATAGCGACATCGACGGGCGCGGTCGCCGGGTCGACACCGAGTGTGCCATATCCGCGATAAGCGATCGGACGAACGTACCCTTCCTCGACACCGTTGCGCGCGGCCAACTCCAGAATGGCGTTGTCGATTTCTTCGGCCGAGTGGCGAATCGGCATCCGGTAGACTTTGGCAGAGTTGAACAGACGCTCGGTGTGATCGGACAGTCGGAAGGCCGCGGGGCCATTGACCGTTTTGTAAATGCGCATCCCTTCGAAGACCGAAGAACCGTAACTGACGACATGGGACATGACATGTATCTTGGCGTCGTCCCATTTGACGAACTCGCCGTTCATCCAGATCCACTCGGTTTTAGTCAGCAGCATGCCCGGTCCTCCGTTGCGTGGTTGTGAATTTCATATGCGAAAATTATACGGAAAAGCCGGAGATTATTCAACGGATTTCGCCCCAACCGAATCTTGTTCGTTTGACCCAAAAGGGTCGGACCTATCACTTCAGG
>CAYVWS010000055.1:0-14618 GCA_964455535.1 uncultured Ignavibacteriales bacterium
CTACTACGTAGAAAAGAACGACATCAATCAATCCAAGATTTATGTCGGCCACGTCGGCGGCCTACAGACCGATGCAGATTACGCCGATGTCACCGTGATGAACGCCATTCTGGGCGGCGCCTTCGGCAGCCGCTTGTTCAATAGTGTGCGTTCTCGCGAAGGTCTTGCCTACGCTGTGTTCGGCGTCTATACGGCCAACGTGAGCTATCCGGGCATTTTCTACAATTTTGCGTCTACCAAATCTGAAACCACGGCCAAGGCAGTCCGCGAAATCGTCAAGGAAATCAAGCGGATGCAGACCGATGCGCCGACACCCGAAGAAATGAAACTGGGCAAAGACGGATATCTCAACTCGTTTGTATTCCAGTTTGATTCCAAAGCGAAGATCATCAATCGGCTTCTCAACTACGATTTCTACGGTCTCCCCGCCGATTTCAATGTTCAGCTGAAGAACAAGATTGAGCAGGTCACGCCTGAGGCCGTGACGGCAGCCGCGAAAAACCGACTGCATCCGGATGCGCTGCGCATCTTGGTTGTCGGCAAAGGAAAAGACTTCGACGTTCCGCTTGCCGATCTGGGCTTCGGCGCGGTTGAGAACATCGATGTTACGATTCCCTCCGGCGAGCCGAAGCGGGAATTGGCGGTCACCGATGAGAATATTGCGAAGGGAAAGCAGCTTCTTGACAAAGCTGTTGCCGCCCATGGCGGGCTGGCGGCGTTCAAAGCGGTCAAGGCGATTTCCTTCAAGGGAACGACTACCGTTGTCACGCCGAACGGCGAATTCCCGCTTGCAATGGAAGAACTCAAGGCCTATCCGGATAAGTCGCGCGCGACCATGAATGTGATGGGTCAAACGATGTACGAAATCAACAACGGCGCTTCCGGCTGGAAGACGGACCCTCGGGCTCGCGCCGTAGTTGCTAAAACCGAAGAAGACATGGTCAAGGCGCGGCAGGATTGGTCACGTGATCTCATCACCATAATGGCGACTTCCGACGCCCCGGCGTACAAAGCTGTCTATGATGGACAGTCGGACCTTGGTGGAACGTCGGTCGATTGGGTAGCTATCGTGGAGGCCGACGGAACTCAGGCCTGCCGGCTGGCGGTCAATAGCACCTCCGGAGCCCTTGCCGGAGAAGAGTTTATAGGCGAGTCTCTGACCGGTGAAGGTCTCGTGCAGCAGACGTTTGAGGCCTTCGGGACCTACGGCGGTCTGAAGCTCCCCCAGAAGATTGTGCAAAGCATGGCGGGGCAGAAATTCGCTACAGTCGGTTGGACCGAGATTGTTGTGAATCCGGAAGTGCCTGCGGGCGCCTTCGATAAGCCACAGTGAACCCTGACGCAATATTTGCGCTTGCGAGACTCCGGCCACATGGCCGGAGTTTCTTATTTCTGCGGCCGAATCGAAAGGGATTAGACAAACCAACCCCTTCAAGCGTCTTGGGATAGCTTGACTTCGCCGCCCGGGGTGGATATACTTGGCGGTTGATTGAAACCATAGGTTGTCGAGGAATTGGGAATGAGATTATTGCACAAGACACGCATTGCAGGACTGACCGCTGTTGCTCTAGTATCGCTTTGGAGTTCCGCCTTCTCGCGGGCGTACTTCATCCCCGGAGACAGCATTTATACGTCCGCGGCGAGTCCGGCCTACTGCCAGGCGATGCACCAGATCGGGAAAATCGTACTGACGGTAAATAACAACGGGACGATCGGAACGGGATACTCCAAAGGGTCACAGGATTGCTTCACTGGAGATCAGCTCCAGTCGTGCGAATATCCCAAAGGAAGCCGCACCACCTACCTCTTCGCCGGACTGTTCTGGATCGGCGCGGTGGTCGGGCGCGACACGCTGGTCTCGACCGGCGCTGACGGTTGGGCGGGATCGGCCAACGAGTTCCATCCGGATGCCGCTCAGGCGCAAAATCCCAAGGGAATGATCTATCGCTCGATTATCGATCCAAGTTCGAGTGAGTACGAAGGCGCGATCTCCGAAGAAGATTTTATCTCCGTCTACTACGACACCTGCAGTCGCGATTGTCAGGGACTTGGTCGCGATGCCATCGACGGCCGCTCGCATCGCCCGCTCAATGTCGAAGTCACGGAACGGTCGTTCGCCTGGTCATACAAGTATGCCGAAAGCTTTGTGCTGTTCGATTACGCGGTAAAGAATATAGGCACCAGCCGACTCAAACGCGTGTACATGGGAATCTATGTCGATGCCGACGTGCTTCCGCAGAACAATCCCAACGGATTCGACGACGACATCTGCGGATTTCGTCAGTCGCTGCCGGCGTTCTACTCGACATCACGATGCGATTGGGAAGACACCATTAATATTGCCTGGATTGCCGACAACGACGGCGACCTGACCGCTCAGCCCCCGGTACCGAACGTGACCGGCACGCGAATCATTCGTACACCTTCGGATTCATTAGACGTTTCGTTCAACTGGTGGGTTTCCAACGGAAACCCGTCGCTTGATTTCGGCCCCCGGCACAGATCAGACACTCGTGATCTGAGCACCGGCGGCAACGGCACACCCACCGGTGACCGCAATAAATACGCGTTCCTCAAGAACGGCGAGTTCGATTACGATCAGGTATATACTGCCATCATCGAACCCACCGATACGATCTGGCAGTACCCGAACCAGACACTTGCCGGTGATATTGCCGACGGATTCGACACACGCTATCTGCTCTCGTTCGGCCCGTTTGATATTGAGCCCGGACAAGTGCTGCCGATCTCGTTCTCGTTCGTGGGCGGCGAGAAATTCCATAGCAAAAACGACAATATCGGCAACCTACCCGGACATCCGGACGCATTCTATCAGAACATCGACTTTTCCGACTTCGGATATAATTCGATCTGGTCGTCCTGGGTCTATGACAACCCGGGTTACGATACGGATACTGACGGCTTTGCCGGAAAGTACCACATCTGCAACGCCAGCAATGACTCTACTTGCTGCTGGCATGACACCACCTACGACACGATTTCAACCAACCCCCTGGTGATCGACATCAAAATTGATTCCGGGTATATTTACACTCTGGCCGATACGGTCTGGTATCAGGGCGACGGGATACCTGATTTCAAGGGCGCCTCTCCGCCGGCCGCACCCGACGTACGAGTGCTGCCCTCGGTTGGGAAAATACTCGTGCAGTTCAACGGCCTGAGATCGGAAACGACTCGCGACGTCTTTTCGCGGGTTCTGGATTTTGAGGGCTATCGCGTCTATCTGGCGCGCGATGATCGTCGATCAAGCTATTCGATTCTTGCCTCATACGACCGACTTGATTTCAGCAAGTACTATTGGGATGCCAACGCCGGAACAACCGGCAATTGGGTATTGAAAGATGCTCCTTTCGGACTGGAAGACCTCCGCTGCCTGTATGCCACCAATGGCTGTGCCGACAGCACTTTTGACCCGCTGCTCTATACGCGCTCAAACCCGCTGCGGCTGACGGCCTTCCCCGAGTCGCTGTTCTTCTTTGTTCCGCAGGACTTCAACCAGTCAGAATTCGGCGTGTCGACCGATATTAAGAAGGTCTTCCCGGATCAGCCGTATCCAGTCTCGCTCGACAAAGATTCGTGCGATGCGAGTGACACGACTGCCGAGGGCTACTTCAAGTACTTCGAATACGAGTATGAGATCACCGATTTGCTTCCGACCGTTCCCTACTACGTGAATGTCACGGCCTTTGACTTCGGCTCGCCCAAGTCGGGGCTGGCCTCGCTCGAGTCGTCGCCCAATGTAAATGCCAAAGTTACCTATGCACTGGAGACGGCCGATCAAGTCGACAAGCAGGACTTGAAAGTCTATATCTATCCGAATCCGTATCGAATTGACGGCGATTATCGTGCTTCAGGATTTGAAGGCCGCGGCGATATTGATCGGCCCGACGACCGCATTCGCGCCATCAACTTCGCCAACCTGCCGGCCAAGTGTACTATCCGGATATATACGCTCGACGGTGATCTGGTACGTGAGATCAATCACGACATGAATCCTGCCAATCCGGTGGCCACGCACGACAAGTGGGATCTGATCACGCGCAACACCCAGTTGGCGGTCTCGGGGCTGTATTACTGGACCGTCGAAGGCAGCGATGGTGAAGTGCAGATCGGCAAGCTTGTGCTGATCATGTAGCGACGGTCTCTATCTGACTACTTCAAGCCGGGGCTCTCCCCGGCTTTTTTTCGGCATGTTGATTCCTAACCACTTGTGTCATGGTTACCTGCCGCAATCCAGATTGCTCACCAATTAGGTTGCCAAGACTCGGAGAATTCAATAGAATTATGGCTGGAAGAAAGGGACCGACGGACCCGTTTGATTTTGTTTGAGCTATTCCGGGTGTGCCGCGCGTCTTTATGAAAACGATTTTGCGGACAGAGGCATCGTTATGAAATGCATGATAAAGTCTGGGGTTGCTGCCGCTATAATTGTCGGCTGCTTGTGCAACAGTAGTTTTGGTCGCGCCAATTTTGTGAAGGGTCCGTCCGACGAATGGCAATCGGCCGCCGGTCCGGCGCTTTGTATTACTCAGCACAACGTGGGTGACATGGTCCTTGGTGTGTCCAACAACGGGACATTCGGCGATTACGACGATGACCAGGGGCCGGATTGTTTCACCGGCGCTGCGGTGCGTGCGTGCGAATTTCCCAAGGGCTCCAATACGAGGTATGTCTACGCCGGAGCATTCTGGATCGGAGCAGTTTCGGGGCGCGATACCCTGGTATCAACGGGCGCCGACGGCTGGTCGGTTACGGGGCACGAATTCCAGCCGGATGTGGCTCCGCTTGGAGACATCATAACCCGATCAATTACCGACCCGTCAAAGCCGGAGTACGACGGCGCCATTTCGGAGCAGGACATCATCGCTGTCTATTACGACACTTGTATTACCGGCTGTCCCGGAGTTTCCAATGACGGCTTCGATCGCCGAGCACATAGGCCGTTGCATCTTGAGGTCACTCAACGGTCATTTGCGTGGTCGTACTCCTATGCCAAGGATTTCGTGCTCTTTGACTATGCCATCAAGAATATCGGAACAGCTCGGCTTAAGAAAGTGTACATGGGCGTGTATGTGGATGCCGATGTGTATCCTCTGTCGGTCGGCAGCAGCGGCGCGCAGGATGATATCTGCGGTTTTCGTCGCGCCCTTCCCGCCTGGTATTCTCCGACTTCGGCGTGCCAGTACGACGACACCATCAATGCCGCATGGATCGCCGACAACGACGGCGATCTGACCATTCAGGGCGGCGGCGTTCCAAGCGTCACGGGCACCCGAATCGTCCGCACACCCTCAGACTCGCTTGAAGTGTCATTCAACTGGTGGGTTGGCAATCAGTCGGCGCCGCTGGATTTCGGCCCGCAAGGACGCAAGACCTTTCGCGATCTCGGCACCGGCGGCATCGGCACCCCCGAGGGTGATCGCAACAAGTACTATTTCCTGAGAAACGGCGAATTCGATTACGACCAGGTGTTCACGGCCAGCATACTACCGACTGATACTACCTGGATGTATCCGCCGCCCGATCGATCGGGAATCATTTCGCAATCGCTTGATACCAGATATCTGCTGTCATTCGGCCCCTTCGATATCGAACCCGGACAGGTACTTCCGGTGTCGTTTGCATACGTCGGCGGGCGCAAATTCCATCACGTGGAAAACAATTTGTCCAATCTACCGTTTAATCCTTCGACCTTCGAAGAAAACCTCGACTTCTCCAATTTCGGCTATAACTGCACCTGGTCGTCATGGATCTATGACACCCCCGGATTCGACACCGATAGTGACGACTTCTTTGGCAAGTATCGTGTTTGTGCTTCCGGCCCCGTGCTGCGAATTGATACGATTATCAAGGGGGACCCGCCCGATACAACGATTGATACGGCGTTCCAGGTCGAGGATACGGTTTGGGTGGAGGGCGACGGCGTGCCGGATTTCAAAGGCGCTTCCCCGCCACCTGCTCCCGGTTCCTGGAGCTCCAACGCCAGTGGCCCGGCGGCACTTAGAGTCTTTCCGAAAGTCGGAGAAGTCCTCGTGCGTTTCAACGGGATGCTTTCCGAGACCACACCGGACGCCTTTTCGCGAAAGCGGGATTTTGAAGGGTATCGTGTATACATGTCGCGCGACGACCGAGCGGCGAGCTATACGCTGCTTGAATCGTACGACTTACAGGACTATAACAAATTCGAATGGGACAGCGCCGCCGGTACTAATGGCGATTTTGTGCTGAACGACGCACCGTATACTCTCGCGGCCCTGCGCTGTGCCTATGCGCCGGGGGGCTGCGCCGACTCAACTTTCGACCCATTGGTCTATTCGCGCAGCAATCCGTTCAGCCCGGCGGGGTATCCGGATTCTGTATTTTATTTTGCGCCGCAGGACTACAATCGGTCGGAACTCGGTGTGTCCACCGGTATCAAGAAGAGTTTCCCCGCTCAACTCGAGCCATCGACTCTCAGCAAGGATTCCTGTCTGCCTACCGACACGACCGAAGACGGTTATTTCAAATACTATGAATACGAGTACGAAATCAAAGATCTGCTCCCGACCGTCAAGTACTATATCAATGTGACTGCCTTCGACTACGGATCGCCTGCCTCGGGATTGCCGTCGCTGGAATCGGAACGGACACTTCGTCCAGCGGTTGCCTATGCCCTGCCCTCGGAAGAAGCGCGCGAGGCGCAAGATTTGAAAGTGCAAGTCTATCCGAACCCGTACCGCATCGACGGTGACTATGCCGGCAAGGGGTTCGAAGGAACGACACTCTCGGAGCGCAATGCACCGTCGGATCGGAACCGACGCATTCACTTCTATAATCTGCCGCCGAAATGCACGATCAGGATATTTACACTCGACGGCGATTTGGTCCGCGAGTTATCGCACGACGTCAATCCGATTGACCCGCTGTCCAACCACGAAACCTGGGACATGATCACGCGCAACACGCAGTTAGTCGTCTCCGGCCTGTACTACTGGACGGTGGAATCGCCCGATGGCAGCGTGCAGATCGGCAAATTGGTCGTTATCATGTAGCAGCATTGCCGTGGCACATTGGAATTCATACAGCCGCCGATTCATGCTTGGATCGGCGGTTTCTATTTTGCTGGCGTCGTCGACGGTGTCGGCATCAGAAAATCCGAAGACTGACTATCCGCTAAATCACGCCGGCGGGCAACCAGCCGCCGGACCGGCGATCGACTACGGATTTCACTCGCGCGGAAATATGCAGCTGATTATCGCGAACAACGGCACGATCGGCTCATTCGGACAAACCATGCTCGATCCGTTCACCGGGAAAAATGTCACTTCGTGTTTTTACCCCAAGAACTCCGATATCACCAGTCTCTGGGTCGGCGCCTTTTGGATCGGCGCAGTGGTCGGTCGCGATACATTGGTTTCTTGCGGCTCGGAAGACTACTATGAGACGCAGGAGTTTCAGCCCGACGTCGAACAGCTGGGCAGGGTACGAATGCGCTCGATTGACCCTAACAGCAAATTCTACAGCCCGGAAGCCCAGTCCGAAGAGGATCTCACGGTCGAGTATGCCGACACTCTCACCGATCCGGGAATAGTCGGACGGGACCGCTACGACGGCCTGTCGCACCGACCGCTGGGGGTCGCGATTCGGCAGACATCGATGGCCTGGAGTTACAGTTACGCCGACGACTTCATACTGTTTGACTACGACATAGCCAATATCGGTCATTCCCGACTCAAGCGCGTGTATATGGGAATTTGGATCGACGGCGACATGTGGCACACATCACGCAACGGTCCGGTCGGCTGGGAAGACGATATTGTCGGATTCCGGCACACTCAGCCCTCCCCGGAAGGATGTGGCTTCGTGGACACTGTCAACATTGCCTACCATGCCGACAACGACGGCGATCCGGTCGGCGGCGAGTGGGATTTTCGGTCGACGCGAAGTGTCCTGGGGTCGAGAGTTGTGCGCACACCTTCCGATTCGCTGAATTACTCGTTCAACTGGTGGATCACAAGTTACTCGGACCCAAACGCTGACTTTGGACCACGACAGGTGGGTACTCCAACTGACCCGTTTCGACAAGTCGGCGACGGATTGGGGACACCGCGCGGAGACCGCAATCGATATTATGCCATGCGGCACTCTGAATTCGACTACGATCTTCTCTTTGCCGCAGTCGATCACTCGCAAACGGGATGGCTTCCCCCGCCGCAGAATGCCGATCGGCTCGCGGCCGGCTTCGACTGCCGATATCTTTTGTCTTTCGGGCCTTTCGACATTGACCCCGGTCAGCATCTGCCGGTCTCATTTGCCTGGGTAGGCGGAACCAACTTTCATCGCCAGCCGACCGACTTTGATAATTTGTTCAATCCGAACTCGCCGTCAGCATACTACGAGAGTCTCGATTTTTCGCAGTTGGCGCTAAATTCGCGGTGGGCATCCTGGGTGTACGACAACCCGGGTGTCGACACCGACGACGATGGCAATTTCGGCCGCTTTCGCGTGTGCGACTCAACCGATACGTTCTGGTATCAAGGCGACGGAGTCCCGGATTTTCGCGGCGCCAGTCCGCCGCCGGCGCCGAGACTGAAGGTAATACCTTCGGTCGGTCGGCTCACCGTTCGTTGGAACGGCTTTTTGTCCGAGACCACGCCGGATGTGTTTCTGCGGAGAGCCGATTTCGAAGGATACAATGTCTATCTGGCCCGTGACGACCGGGCGGCATCGTTCAGTCTTTTGTCGTCGTACGATCGCGAGGACTACAACCGATTTCGATTTCAGCTTTCTGGACCGGAAGGGGCGGGGTGGGTGCTCGAAGAAATTCCGTTTACCGTCGACTCGCTGAAAGCTCTGTATGGAGAGTCGTTCCTGCCGGAATTGTACCCGAGGTCAAATCCGTTGTCGGTTGATGGAGAGTTTTTCTACTTTGCGCCGATGGGCGGCAACGCCGACGATTTGGGTCTGCCGGGCGGCATTCGAAAAGTCTATCCCGACGCCATCAATCCGGGAATCGATTCTTCGCTGTGGACCGATGTCGATGTCACCACCGAGCACGGCGTCCGGCTTCCAAAATTCTTCGAATATGAATTTGTCGTTGAGGACCTGTTGCCGACTGTGCCGTATTACGTCGCCGTGACGTCGCTGGATTTCGGTTCTCCCAAATCGGGACTGCCTGCGCTGGAAACCTCACCAGTGAACAATATGGTCGAAGATTTCGCTCTCCCCTCTTCTGACTCGGTGATGGCGAAAGGCGAGGATGTCTATGTCTGGCCCAATCCGTATCGGATCGACGCCGACTATGCGGCTAACGGCTATGAAAACCGCCAGGGAAATCTGGCCCCCGAACGGGCCCGCCTGATTCACTTTGCCAATCTTCCGGCCAAGTGCACGATTTCGATTTTCTCACTCGACGGCGACCTGGTGAGAACGATCAATCACGATTATCCGGTGGGAAGCCCGATGTCGACGCACGAGAGCTGGGATTTGGTCACACGAAACACGCAATCGGTAGTATCCGGCCTATACTATTGGGTGGTGGAGTCAGCCGATAGAACCCAGATCGGGAAACTGGTGATCATTAAGTAGGATCGCCAGAGATCGGTTGACGATTGTCGAATTGCGGGGGCAAAAATCGTCGGAAAATCAGGTAGCCAATCGACGATACCAGCGCCAGCGAAGAAATAGACACCCACGCGGCCGCATGATTATGCGCAAAGATATCCAAGAAATATCCACCATACATCGGCCCGACCGACCAGCCAAGCGTCTCGCAGAAGCCGCGAATACCCATGTAGCGGCCGAGACGCCCTTCTGGCGCGAGACGTGAAGTAAGAGTCAGTCCCGGCGGAGACATTGTCACTTCGCCAAGAGTGATGACGCAGATCAATCCGGCAAAGGGCCAGAAACTACCCGCTAATCCAACCAGACCGTAACCGACAAAGTACAAAAACGAACCGGCCGCGAGCTGCGCGGTAAACGACCACTTGGCCAGCATGCGTGTCACGGGAAACTGCAGCAACGCCACAAAGAGGCCGTTGATCGTAAAGAGTACTCCCAATTGCGACTCGGGCAGGCCGGACATGCCAACCGCATAAAGCGAAAACGGCGCGATCAACTGCGCTACCACCAAATACAAGAGGAGCGTCAGCGCGGAGTGCGTTGCCAGCAGCTTATCATCCTTCACTGCCAACAAATCGGAGTATCTGAACCGATCCTGATTGAGCGCAATCGGCGGCGGTTTGAAATACAGGCGAAAGACAATCATCGACGCGAACGAAAAAACAGCGGAGAGATAGAAAAGAGCCGCGTACGAAGACGTTGCCATGAAACCCCCGATAGCCGGCCCGACCGCCCAGCCGAGATTTCCCGCCGATCGGGCGATAGCGTAGCCATTGAGGCGATTCTCAGGCGGTAACAGGTCAGAAACAAGGGCCATCATCGACGGCATGAAGAGCGATCCCACTACGGCGTTGACGGCAAACATGAAAGCAACCCACCAAAATCCCCAGTTCAGACCGATGGCCAATCCCAGCGCGATGAACGACAGCGAGCGAACCGTTTGCGAATGGATGATAAGCCCGTATCGCCCGAAGCGGTCAGAGAGTTCGCCGCCGATGGCCTGAGATGCGGCACGAACTACTGCGATACCCAAAAAGAAAAGCCCAATCTGTGAGGTCGACATGCCGAACTGGGTGCTGAAATAGATCGCAAGAAAGGGGACAGAAATAGCAAAGCCCAGCGCGGCGATAAACCATCCGAACGATAGAATCCAGAAATCGCGGCCGTACCCGCGCAAAGCGTCAAATCGCAATAGCGGCATAAGGCCGGTAATATGCGAGGCGCCGTCGCGATTGCCAGTAGAAACTGGATTTATCGTTCGATTGTGCCGTAGCGCGAAATCAGTTCGCCCGCAACCACGTCGAAGCCGTTAATAGGAAAAGCACCCCATCCGGCTTTGGCCATCTGAAAAAGGCGTCCTTCGCGGCGAAATCGATTGATATTCCAGTGAAAAGTATCGGCTCGACCCAGTTCGGATGATCTGACAGCCACCCCCCTGCCGGTCACCAAGTCGAGATTGAGCGGCGCAAACGGGCCGGTGGTCGGTTCGAGGGCAATCATCGGCAATCCGAGACCGACTGCCCAATTGACGCGTTCGTGGGCAGGTGCGACGAAGTAATCAAATCGGCCGAAGAGCAGTGAAGTGAGCGTGTCAAGTTCGCGCCGAGTTCGATAAAGAACAATAGTCGCTGACGGAAGATCGTTTGGAATGCTCGTAGATGTTGTAATGTCGCAGGCATCAATTTTCGCACGAGACAGCAGACGCTCTGTGTGCGCCTGAAGTCGACCGTCGGCCGGGGCAGCAATCACCGCCTTTCCCCCGTTGGTGGCCACGCATACTGCCGATTTCGCCAGATAGTCGACGTGGTCGGCTGGCTCGGCTCCCGAGGAGATAAACAGCCCGCACAATTCTCCGTCCACCTCCAGCCGCGACATCCGAGCCGAAAAGAAGTCTTTCGCTTGCTTTGAGATAGCCGGTTCGATACAAAGACCGGTGACAACGACCTGCTCTGGCGAATAACCAATCGCATGAAATTTCTGTGCGACCTCGGCAGTCGGCACAAAGACCGTGCTCGCGCCGCTCACGAGTGACTCGCCCGGTGCGACCAGCTCGCCGTGCTGATACAGCACATTGGAACGTCCGGCTAATATCCCGACCAGCGCGGGATGCGAAACGATCAGCGGATTATTCGAATCAAGAAATTTCTCGCGCAGCTGGCTTCCGAGAACGCGATGCGCCAATCCCGGCTTTTCATGGTCGGTATCGCGGCGAAGTCGCTGGTAAAGATTTCTGACGACTCGATTTGATGATGCACTCCGGTAGAGCGTGCGAGCCGCCCGCCAACCGAATCCGGAGAGACCAGTGCATTCGTCCAACACTTCACGGTGCGAACGGACCAGCGACACCGCGCCGCGCCGCACCAACGCTTCGTGGATACCGTCAAGATAGAACGGGTGACCTCGCCCTATGTCGACATTGAGAAAATCGATGCTGGCCGTAGGCGCGCGCTCCTATCCGGCGTTGGGCGTAAACAGGCCGAGGTGATTGCCGACCGGATCGGCGAAGTGACCATACCAGCCGGTTCCGGGGATTTCAGTCTTCGGTACGAGCACTCGACCGCCCGCGGCTGTAATTCGGGCAAGGGCTGCGGAGATGTCATCTACTGCTATGTAGATGATGATTCCTCCCCCGGGTTTTACCTGATCGGTTCGGTACAGGCCGCCGCCGATTCCGTCACCGGTGGCAAAAGTCGAATATACTTTCGAATTGGGATCGGTGACCTGCCAGCCAAAGATATCGATATAAAACTGGGCGGTTCGCGGCAAATCGGTGGTTCCGATTTCGACATAACAAATGGGTCCGGGCTGACTCATATCAACTCCTTATGTAAATTGCTGACCATTTACGAAAAACAGTTAATCACCGGTTTGTGCAGCAGACGATTAGTGGCCACGAACGATCTGATATCCAGGTCGAATCCCTGCCCGCCGATATCCGAAGTCTTGCCGCCGGCCTCGTTAAAGATACACACGAAGGGAGCGATGTCGTAGGCCCGTATCCCGATTTCGACGACAATATCCAGCCGTCCGGAAGCGGCCAGATGGTACGGCCACAAATCGCCGAACGAGCGCTGGCGGTCGACCTTATCGAGCAGATTGAACAAACCGCGATCAACCTGACTGTGCGGACGTCGAACTGATTTCGCGTACGACAGCGACGCCGACTCCAGCTTGCGAGTAGCGGAAACATGAACTCTTTTGTTGTTCAGGAACGCGCCACCACGCCATTCGGCCCAGAGGCGTTCTTTCATCAACGGCACATTGGAGACGCCGAGAATGACCTTTCCCTTGTGCACAAGCGCCAGCAGATTGCCCCAGAGCGGTACCTGTGCAATAAAGTTCTTGGTTCCGTCGATAGGGTCGATCACCCAGAAGAATTCCCGGTTGCGGGAATTGTCACCGGTTTCTTCGCCATAAAAGCCGTGGTCGGGAAACGCTTTATGGATGATCTCAACCATAGCCGCTTCCGAGTCGCGGTCGGCGATGGTGACCGGTGTGTTGTCGGCTTTGGTGTGGACTTTCGGTCGGCGCACATATTGATCCAGACAAATCTCCTCGGCGCGGTCGATGGCGTTCATCGCAACTTTGAGATACGACTTAGTCACGGTTTCTCCTGGGCCAACAACTCCAAAAGGCGGTAAGCCGTGGTGGGAGCGTGGCCGGAAAAGTGGTTATTGAAATAGGCGTATATATCGGTGGCATTTTGTTCGTACGATTTGATGAGGTCGCGCCACCAGACCAGTCGGTCTTCGTGCGGAAAACGGACATAGGTGAAATCATCGTCGAAAACCTTGTGATCGCCAAGGAATCGAATGTAGGAAAAAGAAGCGGTTCGTTCGGTGATACGCGGCATCCAGGGGTGGTCGACCTGACAAAGCGCGATATGGCGCTCGCGCAGCAAATCATAGAGCGGTTGTCCGAGCCAGCTCTTGTTGCGTACTTCCACCGAAATCCGCAGGTCAGTCGGGAGCGTGTCGATCAGACGCCGCAGAAAGTCGATCTGGTCGGGTTTGAAACTATACGCAAATTGCAGAAGGAGCGGCCCGAGATGGTCCTCCATGTGGCGCATGACATCGCAGAAGGCCAGCGCCGTGCTTATCCGCGCGGGCTCTTCGCCCTCATGCGTGACGGCCTGCGGGAATTTGGCGGCAAAGATGAAGCCGTCGGGCACACTGGCGGCCCATTTCTTGACCATCGCAGCAGTTGGCAGTCGATAGAAAGTATTGTCGAGCTCTACTGTCATGAATTTGGTCGTAAAGAACTTCAGGTAGTCGGTCTGCGGCAGAGAGCGCGGGTAGAAATTCCCCAGCCAGTCTTTGTATGAGAAACCGGATGTTCCTATTCGAATTTGGGCCTGCGGCATGTTATAAGTTAGCGTTTTTTTGTCTAATAGGTCAACTTCTCAACAGCCCGCTCCGATTGCGGCGCTGTACGGGATTGTGTATCTTGGAGCACGATTCTTACGATCAAAAGGAGTCCGCATGAAAGATAAACGTCACGACGTCCTCGGCAAACTGCTCATCGACTATTCGCTGGGCATGAAATCAGGCGAACGCTTGTACCTCGAGATTAAAGGCAAAGACACGCTGGAACTGGGCAAGCAGATCATCAAGATAGCCACGCAGCGCGGGGTCGCTGTCTTTTGGTACTACAACGATGAATCGCTTCTGCGCCAGTGGGTGCAGCACGCGACCGATGACCAGTTCAAATCCCAGGCCGATCTGCATCTGCACCTGATGCAAAAAGCCGACGGATATATCGGCCTGCGCGGGTCGGATAATCCGTTCGATATGTCGGATATCGATCAGAAGCAGGTGGACAAGCACAATTCACTCTTTTACAAGCCCGTACACCTTGAAGAACGGGTGAAACGCACGCGGTGGGTGGTCCTGCGATATCCGAACAACGCGATGGCCCAGCTTGCCGAAACCTCGCAGGAGAAATTCGAGGATTTCTACTTCGACGTCTGCTGTGCCGATTACGCCAAGATGTCCAAG
>CAYVWS010000056.1:0-14548 GCA_964455535.1 uncultured Ignavibacteriales bacterium
CTGGCGGCCTTAAGTTGCCTAAAATAGTCCGCTTTCGGTGCCGTCGGGAGGAGTTAAGAGATTGTGCCGCTACCCCTTGGAATTGGTACCCGGCTGGCCTCAAGAGCCATTTTTTGAAAAGACCCTCCCGCCGACCCTTTCTGGGATGGGCGGGAGGGCCAGAAAACGCAGGTCCTGCGGGCGTTACAAGCACGATGCGCAGGGCGTGAAGCTGATGTACAGGTAGTCAATCAGCGCCGACAGGTCCGAAATATCCACCCCGTTGAGTGGATCGCCGTCGGTATTGGCCGACTGAATACACGGCGGCGGAGTGAAGCTGATATACAAGTAGTCGATCAGCGCGCTCAGATCAGAGATATCGACTCCCTTGCTTACATCGCCGTCGACATTGCCGGTGCGACCGTCGATGCTGTTTGTTTGACAGCACGGGCCGCCCGTGCACTCTGGGCAGAGGCGGTTAAGAAACCACTTACGAGCTTTGTCGATGGATGACTTGAGTGTTGCCGTGTCGCCATTCTTTACTGATATCAGAGCAGTAAACACTGTTAGCGTATCGAGAGTCGGAATGTTGTGTTTATAGGTCAACACCATATGAAGATCTTTGCCTTGCGACGGAGCGTTGGTTAGCCCCGAAAGCGCTCCCATTTGATTCCAGAAGTACGACCCCTCACCTGAATTAGAGAGCGTATCGTATTTGAACAGCGTGTCATTGAGCATGGTGTATGAGCCGTAGAAGTTGGGATCGTAAAAGGAAGGATCACCTTGTTTTTCAGCAGCAGTGTACTGCCCCAGAAACGCAATGCTTCCAAAACGATTGTAGTGTTTCTGGCAACGGGTTGTCGACGTATCCAGCCCCTGCTGATACACAACATTCTTGGAGTTCAGCACGCGGCCGTCGTTGTTCGAGCCGGAGTACGACGGAATATCCCAGTCGACGACCTCACCGACGGTGACATTGGTCTTTGCGCCGCCGATTCCGAAGAAGACCGATTTCTGAATAATGAAATTGCATGAATCGGTCGCGCTTGGCGCATAGTAGGTCCGTCGCACACCGACGGTCGTGTCTTTGTTGACGAAGGTCCCGGTGTAGAAGCCGCTGTATCCCGCGCCGGAAACCACCCCGGCAGACGGGCCAGAGTTGAATGGCTTGAACGCTTGTTCAGTCGTGAAATCGCCCTGCCAGAGCGCATTTGAATAGATGTAGTTTGCGCCGTTTTTTCGAATGACAATCGGGCCGCCGTCGTAGGCGTAGACGTCGGCACTCGTGTCGCAATCGCTACCCAGCGCGACATAATCCATGTTCACTTTGCCCAGTCCAAGCCGGCCCACATCGCCGTTGTTCGAAACAATCAAGCGCGTGCAGCCGGTTGAGAGCGTATCCCACTGCAGCCCGACCAGCGTATCTGAGACGAGATAGTTGGAGAGGGCAATGATAACCGAGTCGCGTGGCGCCTTGGCGTTTGACTTCAGATAGACATATCCCGACAACGCTACCACTGTTCCGGGCGTGTTAATGGCGCCGCCGTTGTTGAGGTAGATATCGAAGGTTCCGGTGTTCGGCGAACCGGCCGGCACATTCAGCGATGACACCGATGTCGCCAGCCAGTTGAATCCCACCGCCGTTTGTTTGACCACGCCGATCGTCGAGATATTCAGCGCCGTGTTTCCTTCGTTCGTGACAGAAATCGTGACTGTGTCCGCCTTGCCGTGTCTGGTCCATAGCGGAAAACCTATCACCTGCGGCGAGTAAATGATCTGAGCCGCCGGAACCGGCGCCACACAGGCCAGTCGCGCCCACTTGAGGGGGTTGAGCGTTTTCTTTCCGTAGGTCGTTTCGGACCGCCAACCCGGCGCGGGCCAGTGGTCTTCGGTATAGAACAAGTGCAGATAGTTGTTGCCCGAGTAGGAGCCGCCGGGAGTCTGATCGATCACATCGCTGCCGGGCCACTGCAAAGTAACCGGGATTGCGTTGGTATCAAACGATGTCACATCCATCCCGTAGCGCGACATAGTCGCCCGCGTGTCGTTCATACAGACGCCGCCGAATCCGGCCGAATCGCAATCGGGCGTATATGATTTCGTCAGATTTCGCGCCGCGTCCCACAGAGAACCGTCGAGATCATTCGACACGCACATGAAGACTTCGCCGTTGGCGCCGTAGAGACGCTGGGTAAAGCTCGAAGAACAGTCATCGATATTGGCCGGTGTTGTCGGAGTGGCGTCGTTGCCAAAATAGTTCAGATACTGACTGAACGTAATGTACATGCGACTGGCGCATTCAGAAATCTCGATGTATCCGATGTAGGACGAGTTCGGCGATCCGAAGCCGCAGACCTCGGCGTTGGCGTCGGTGCCCCATTCGGCATTGTGTACTTTGGAAATGTTACCGGTGCGGTTGGTCCAGTGGAAGAGTGATGATTGGAGGTCATCCCAGAAGAAATTGGCCGTGTCATACACGTCTTTCGGAATGGGACGGGCATACCACACTACGTGCAGGAATCCTTCCAGATCATACAAGCACTTCACTTCGGTGAACGCGGCGTACGAATTAGCGTTGCGCGGGTACTGCGTGATATTGACCGGCGCGTTCCACACCAGGCCGATACTGTCGGAAGACCGATACCAGATATCGACATCGTTGCGCTGCTGATACAACTCGCCGGTTGGCGAATAGGCGCAATAGGCGACCGCCACTTTGGGAGAAACACGCGAGGCGGTGATCGTCGGCACGGCGTTGAAACGGCAGGTATCGATCACCACCGGCCCAACCCAGGTGCCGCCGGTGCCTACGCCAACTTTGCGGAAATAGTTTACGGTGTTCTTCGAAAATGCAACTTCCGGCGAACTATAGAGCGTGTTTCCGCTCTCGGTCGCGACAACGTGGGTGATGGTATCTCCGCCCCATTCCTGAATCTCGATACGCGGGTGCTGCAGGAGATTAGCGGGCGTGAGGAAGCCGTCGTCATACTGGGTGTGATCGATCATGGAACCGGCGCCGAAGGAACAGGAAAAGGCCGACGGCTGCCAATAGAAGTGGTTATCGAGCGAACCGCTAATGTTGTCATCACCGGCCAGAACGACATTCCCGCGCGAGTTGACATCGATGGTCACCCAGCTGCCGATATCGATTGAGGATTGAACCTCACAACCCGACTGAGCCCCGCGCGGCCAGCTTCCGTTGATCGGATTGTAAACGTTGTAACCGTAGCGCGAATTGGCGTTGGGCGCGGTTGCGTCGGAATATCCAAAATGAATGTACGGCCGCCGGCGCCACTCAACCATGCGTCCGCCGCCGGGGCGGTACTGATCATCCATGTAGGAATTGTCGACGACGACACCCGGAGAAGTAGCCGCTCCTGATGGTGACGCGGCCGTCCCGAGTGAAATTCGTTCTGTTGCACGAGCCGTCCGTACATCGGCATAAGTGCCGGTCAAATCCTCGAAGCCGACTCGTTCGGTGCGGACTTTTGGAATATTGTAGTCAAGGATCTTGCCGGTGACCGGACTGATTCGCGGCGCGGGCTGGTCGTAGGGCGACTTGGCCAATGACGTCAGGGCACACAGCGCGATCAAATTGATGACAATAATTGTAGTCTTTAGCGAGGGTTTCACATTCATACCCTTTCCCGAGAAATGTTACTCTGTATGTCGGCAGATCGGACAGCCGCTACTGCCGGAACAAATCAATACGTAAGTACAAAGTTGGTACGCTCGAAAGCGCGAGGGCGACAAATGCCCGGTGTCGCCAATTCAATACCAATGTACTTCAGATCAGAATAACTGTCAACGAAATAAGTGTATGTTGTCCATGACATTGGCGTGACAGACGACTAAATCTATACTCCGGAGTATACAAGAGAAAAAGCTCAATATTGGCTTTGTCGTGCACGATATTATCCATATACGGTCTCTAATAGTGTATATAAACGTGAAGATCCGAATTGTCGCATGAGGAGAACGCGCCGCATGAAACGATGGATGTCGACTCGACTATCATTCCTCGCCATATTGGCGGGGTTAGTGTCGATCGTGGCCGGATGTAAGACCGAGATCGTCAATCCTCCAAACAGCAATCAGTCGGCCGACCCGTATCATGTGATCGGCTGGAATGTCAGAGACTCGTCGACGTTTCACGGGGTATTCGTTCAGGCGAATGGATACTTTGACTGTGCGCAATGTCACGGTATCACCACCTATGGCGGAAGTTCCGGTATATCGTGCCTGAACTGTCATAACATCACCATTCTCGGCTGCACCGGATGCCACGGCGGCAAAGACAATAACACCGGCGCGCCGCCGTACAGCATTTATCATGACTCGCTCGCGACCGATCTTGGTGTCGGTGCACACACCGCGCATATGGCTGGAAAGACTTTCAGCGACGGTATACCCTGTCAATCATGCCATTCTGTTCCTATCGCTATCGCCGACAAGGGGCACTTTGGGGAGGACTCGATTGCCGAAGTGACATTCTCGGGAATCAGCGGTGCATCTTCGTCGTGGACGCGCTCGACGGCAACATGTGCACAGACATACTGTCATGGAAACTTTATCGGCGGCGACGCCACAGCAAAACAAATCTGGAATGCGCCCGGCACTATCGTGTGCGGTTCGTGCCACGACGACGGCACTACACCTGCCTTGCTGGTGTGGAAACACGAATTCCACATTATCGAAGCGGGCCTGCAGTGTGCTGATTGCCACGCGACCGTGGTCGACACCGGCAAACAAATCGTCGGAAAAGATCTGCACATTAACGGTCAGGTAGAATTTGCCATTCGCGACTCATCGCTCTGCGCATCCTGCCATAGCGGCGGTGGGGCAGGGTGTACCGGCTGTCATGGCGGCGTCGATAATCAGACAGGAGCGCCGCCGAATGGTTTACGCGGCGAGACCCCAACAACGCAGCGAGCGGTTGGCGCGCACACGTCGCATGTCGAGGGAAATACATTGACCGACGGTATCCTGTGTTCTGACTGCCATAAGTATCCAACAAGTTTCACCGCGCCGGGTCATCTGGGCTCGGATTCCATAGCGGAACTCACTTTCAGCGCCTTGGCTGGAGGTTCATCGAGTTGGAATCGCACCACCAACACCTGCACTAATACTTACTGTCACGGCAACTTCACGGGCGGTAAGCCCTCAAATGCGCCGGTCTGGACTGGCAGCAATCAAGCGGCATGCGGGTCATGCCATGATGTAGGCGCCGACGCCGCGTCGCTGGGCTGGAAGCACGATTATCATGTCAACGGTGTCGGATTGTACTGCAACGAATGTCACGCGAGCGTTGTTGGCGCGGGACCAATTATTGTCGGGCCGACACTTCATGTTAACGGCGTTATCGACACGATGACTCGCGATACGCTGGTGTGTAATGTCTGTCATAAACCGGGCGGCATGACTTGCACCGCCTGCCACGGCGGCATCGACAACCAGACCGGCGCGCCGCCTCATGGATTGCGCGGCGAAACGGCGACAACCCAGCGAGCCGTCGGCGCCCACTCAGTTCACCTTAGCGGCAACACCATGAGCAACGGATTTGCATGTACCGAATGTCATTTGGTGCCGACGGCCGTCGCGAGCCCCGGCCATTTCGATCCCGATTCAATCGCTGAAATGACGTGGGGACCTCTCACCGGCAGCTCGACCTTGTGGAACCGCACGACCAGTCGCTGCGCCAATTCGTACTGCCACGGAAATTTCAGCGGCGGCAAGACAGCTAATGCGCCGCTCTGGACCGGATCGGGCCAAGCGGCGTGTGGATCATGCCACGATGTCGGCACTAATCCAAGCCAGCTCGGAGGGCGGCACGACCGACATGTCGGCGAAGAAAGCATTCCGTGCTACCGCTGCCACAATGCCACGGTGAATTCGTCGAATGCGATTATCGGCAAGGCAGTGCATATCAACCGGCAGAATACCGTGCAGTTCTCGGCCGGCGGAACGTACTCCAACGGTACCTGTTCCTCGATCGGATGTCATGATGCGGAGAGTTGGTGAGCAGATTCTCTTGTAGGGCAGGTTTGTCATTGAACCTGCCTCGCAGCTGAGAGCACTAGTGACAAAATGCCGGTGGCGTAAAGCTGACATAGAGAAAGTCAATCAACGCCGCAAGATCAGAGATGTCGATGCCATTGTTTGGGTCGCCGTCGATATTAGCCGCCAACAAACAGGGAGGCGGACTAAAGCTGATGTAGAGGTAGTCGATTAGGGCTGATAAATCGGATATGTCGACTCCCTGACCCAAAAATCCGTCCACATTCCCGGTGCGACCGTCAAGACTGTTGCAGAAACAGCAATCGTCGCAGCCAAAGCAAGCGCTTCGCACATAATGGGCATACCAATCAAGCGCCTTATCGCAGAATCTACTCAGGTCTGATTCAGCTCCGTTCTTTACGGTTATCAAGGCGGTGAATACTGTTACAGTATCTACTATTGTGAAATTTCGACTGCGATAGTACGTGTATATTCCACGAGAGTCCAAGCTTCCAGACTGGGCATGAAATCCGGTAGTGGACATAAGGTTCCAGAAATACTTTCCCTCGAAGTTTGTGGTCAATGTGTCGTAGTAGCCAAGAGTGTCATTCCGATATGTCCGCATTCCATACTGGTCCCTGTTATTGGCGCAATTGTCGGCTCCGAATTCCTGCTTCGTGTATTTCCCCAACAAGAACACCGCGGCATATCGAGCCGAATCACGTTGTGTGCCGCAATCGGGAACCGTTCCAGAGTCAGTGCCGCGCATGTATACGGTCTTAGCTCCCAGTACTTTACTAGTATTGATTGTGGCTGCATCCGACGGCACATCCCAGTCGATCTGCTCGCCCACGGTGACTCCATTGACCGGGTATGGCTTCAAGTTAAAGTATTGCTTCTTGACTATGATAAAATTACAGGTATCGAAACCCGGATTCGGCGCATAGTAGCTTGCGCGTACGCCAATCGTCGTGTCGCGATTAACAAATGTACCGGTGCTGAATCCGGCGTAGACGGAATTACCAAAATGTCCCGATGAAGTACTGACAACCGGCTTAAACGATTCATCGCTCGTCAGTCCATCCTGATAGAGCTGATTCGACCAACTGTACACCGAGCCGGAGACAATCTCACGGTTGACGACCACGCCGCCGTCGTACAGATAGACATTGGCAGACTCGTCGCAGTCGCCCCCCAGCGCCACGAAATCCAAATTGGCGCCGCCGATTCCCATATGCCCCATCTGGCCGTTGTTGGATATGGTGAGGCGCATACAGCCGGTCGAAATCGTATCCCACATTACCGGCACCACCGTATCACAAACCAAAAACCGATCGATGACGATGCTGACCGAATCAGACGGGGGAGGGGCATTCGATTTCAAATAGACCTCTCCCGATAGGTTGATGATCGTTCCGGGCGAATTGAAGACGCTGGCTTTGTTCAAGATGATTTCGAATGTCTCGGTCGCAAGCGGCAACACCTTGAGCGAACCGACTGAAACGCCAAGCCAGTCGATTCCTGACTGCGTCGATTTCGAGCCCTGTATCTGCGTGATCTCAAGGGTCGCGTCGCCGGAATTGCTGATTGAGATGACAACACTCTTATGTGCGCCGTGTTTGACGAAACTCGGGTAACCGATTTGAGTGATTGGTTTGACCAATTGCGGCTGGGCGGCGGCAATCGATACCATTGCCGCCACTCCGCCGATGCAGATCCATGATCGCAATTCGCGCCGTGTCATCTCAATCAAACGGCCCCTTCGGACACAAGGCCGTCGGTGTGAAGCTGATATACAGATAGTCAATCATCGCACTCAGATCGGAGATATCGAAGCCGCCTCCGGGGTCACCGTCGGTATTCATAGCTTCCGGACAGCAGGAGCAGTCTTCGAAATGACCAATCCAGCCGCACCAGATAATCGAGGTAAGATCTGATATGTCTACTCTCTTATCAGCAGAGCAATCTACATTCCCCGTGCGGCCGTCGCTGCTGTTAGCCAGACAGCAGTTAATTACTGTGTCACACCCACGTACGTTTACTTTGTAGAACGTGCGGGCTCTTTCGATACCCAGCTTGAGAGCCGACGTGTCCCCATTTTGTACTGAAACGAGCGCGCTGTACGCCACCAGCGTATCAAGAGTATAATAGTGCTTGTATGTGAGCACCGTGGCATAATCTTTCGGCCCGGACCCTCCGGCCAACCCGGAGAAGTCGCCGGTCAGATTCCAGTAATACTCTCCCTGATCGGAATTGCTGAGCGTATCGACCCGTTTGATCAAGGTATCGGTACTCCAGGGGAATGTGCCATAGAAGTAGCGGGTATTAGTGCAGGGACTCATGAGCTGCTCAAGGGGGCTGTACATGCCAAGAAAAGTCACTGCCGCATACCGGTTTTGGTCCGGCTGGCATCCGACTGTGCCAATACCACGCTGATAGACTATCCCTTGGGAAGTTAGGACCCCGGCAAGATTGATTCCCGGAGCTGCCCCGTTTGAGGGAATATCCCAATCGATAATTTCACCGACGGCAACATTTGTCTTTGGACCGCCGACACCGAAAAACACCGACTTCTGAACGATGAAATTGCACGAATCGCTCTCGGTTGGCGCATAGTACGTCTTTTGCACCGCAATCGTGTGATCGGCATTCCACATCGTGCTCGTCTGAAAGCCGGTGTAGCCGGGTCCGGAAATAGGTCCGGGAGTTTGACCCGACGGCATCAGCTCCCATCCGGTCGAATTCGCGAGCGTACTCTGCCAGACCGACGACGAGTAGACATAGCTGGTGCTGTTCTTGCGAATGGCGAACGGTCCGCCGCTGAACAGATAGACATTGGCGCTCAGGTCGCAGTCACCCCCGAGTGCGACGAAATCCAGATTGATTCCTTCGAGTTTGGATAATCCGACCTCGCCTCGGTCGTCTACCACAAGTCGCGTGCACTGGGTTGAAAGCGTGTCCCAGATCGGGACCTGCGCCTGTGACACTCCGGCCAGGCACACAAGTGCTCCGGCCCCTGCGATGAGATTTGTGAAGAATTTCATACTCCCTCCCTGACTCTGATGAGTCGCCGGTGGGGGGCGGCTCAATGATTCCCGACGGTGAGTCTATTTGAAATGACGATTAGACGGTCAATTCTGTCAAGGGAAAAGTAGAGCGCGCAAGCCGTGTTGCAAATTCTGCGCCTGGGGAAAGTGGCGCCGTTTTGCAGGGCAGGTTCGTCTTTGAACCTGCCATTTCGTTTCGCCCGAAACGGAAGATGGCGGGTCCCAAGAGGGACCCACCCTACGACACACTCCAAAAAGAAAAGGCGGCTTCAAAGATGAAGCCGCCCTGCGTGCAAGTTCAGATAGCGTCACGCGAGACGCCTGACGCCACGCCAAATACCAGAACTAAATTCCAGGGTCGTTCGGGACCGGGCGAGTGATCCAAAAATCGGACGGATACAGTCGCTCGACTTTGTAGTCGCCTTCGGTTTGCTTAAGCAACGTTTCGTACGACTGGAATTGTTTTTCCGGGCCAATGATGAAATAGAGCGCGTCGGCGGCATTCACCGCTGCTTCGGCACTTGGGCCATATCCCGGCAATACCAGTCCGTAGACTGACTCCATTCGCGACTGAATCTTATCGTAGAAATTCGGATCCTTGCGCAACTCGCCGATGGTCGTACGGAACTGTCGCACCTTGTCGGGAGTGAGACCGTCGACCAAATCAGAGGCCATCGATTCGCCGCGCTGTTCGTAGGTATCGCCCGAGCGATTGAGCGCGTAGGCCTGCGAGACGGCATAATCAGCCAGCGAGGGATCATTCGGCGCTTTTTTCAGTTCACTCACGACAAACGACATCGTCTGCGCCAGATCGGGGCAGCGCTCAGCATAGTAGTAAATGCGGCCGTTCATTTCGTTACTCCGAAGACCGTTAGAGTAGGCCAGACCTGCGCCCCAGGTTTTCATAAACATCGAGTGCGCACCGCCGCCGCCGTAGAGCCGCGCCGAGACGAAATTGAGCAGTTTGTCCGGATCGGTATCGTCAAGCGAGGCACACTCGGCGGTGTTCACAAAGACTCCCGAGCGCGTGTTTTCATTGACTAATCCGATGAAGGGAGACTGTCCCTTTTCACCGGTGCGGTCTTTGAGATGTTTACTGATAGTTTCCGTCGACGCATACATCTGCCGCACCGACGGAGTTTTATCGAGCCGTTCGACAACTTTTGACAGCGCCGGGGCAATCTGCGCCTGACTGCGCGAAGATCCGATCACAAATCCGCGCACATTGTCCTGACGCAATGTCATCGCGATCACCGCTTTGATCTGATCGAGTGCCTGCTGGGCGGGGAAGCGGTAGTCAGCATCGATTTCCTTGCACAGATAGGTGAGTCCCGACTTTAGAGAAGCATCGGGAATATCAGGAAGCGACTGGCGCAGATCTTTGATCGCGTCGGCAATGACCGAACCGACTTCAGGCTTGAAGGCAATTGCCTGCGCCGCCAATGCGATTACCGGTTTTTCGGCGGCAGTCGTGTCGGTCTTGTCACCCAGCATCACGGCGAAGAGATGCTCGATGTCGTCGCGTTTCATGCCGCTAAACGACGATGCCAGCTGATTCATGAAGCGGGAGAAGCCGTCGCCGGCAGTCGGCGATCCCGACGGCCGCAGCAGCCACTTCAGACGATGAAACATGTGGATTCGAGTCAGAAAGCTGTTGCAGCTTAGCAGGAGCGGATTCTGCTGACGCCAGTAATTGTAGACCGGATTTTGCACCCAGCTTTCTTCGGAGCCGGCCATAGTGCCGCGCAGTTGGCCGAGCTGCTGATCAACTGCATCGCGGATGCGAGAAAGATTGTCCGGCCGCAGATCACTTTCGAAAAGCGCGCTTTGCATCCACTCAAGCGAACGGGCGATTTCCGCCGAGTCGCTTCCGGCGGCCCGCACCACCAGTTCAACTCGTCCTTTGCGATAGTTGACACTGAAATAGGCATTCAGTTCGCGAATCTCACGGCGAATACGCTCAGCCATTTCGTCGTAGGCAATCGCCTTGCCGTTGTGTACGACGCCGATATCGGTTAAGAAAAGCGGGAGAGCCGACGCATAGACAAGAAGCGATTCGGGAATTGTGTTCAGATTGAACGCCAGCCCGGTCGTGGCGCTGGTCATATTCTCGAAGGTCGATTTCACGAGCGCGCCGCCGCCGGGGAGTTTGTCGACTTTGTATTGCAGGGGATCATCGAGAGTCATCGGCGGGTTGTCGACAAATGTCGGCATCGGAATGGTGGCCGCGACCGAGTCGATAACCGCTGTGTTGGCGTCGTATTCTTTTTTGTACTTCGCAATGATGTCGGCACGGGCGGTGTCGCCGTACTTCACGCCGAGCTGTGCGATATAATCGTCGACACGTTTCGCGCGATCGGTTTCGCTCTGCGTCAGAAGGGTCGGGTCAGGTTTCGCGGCCACGCCGTACGGTTTGAATTCGGTCAGCTTCCACTTGGCGACGTAGTTCTTCCAGACATTCTGATCGAGCTTGGCCAGACTGTCGGCGAAAGCGAGTTCGTCCGAGAGGATGAGCGACCGGGTGAAGCCGCCGGTTTTTTCAAGTCGCTTGAGATGTTGCATCCAGGCCGCACCGGAACCGCGCTGTCCGAAACCGGGAGGCGTGTTCAGGAAAGTGCGCAGATCGCGGCGCCGCTCGATTATTCTGTTCTGAGCCCGTTGATTGAATTCCTTGAGTTCGGGCGATCCGTCGGCAAATCCGGCGATCGTTTGAATTTCGGATTGGATCAGTCCGCGCAGCGAATCGATCATCTTCTCTGTAAGAAAATCGTTGCGGACATTGTCGAGCACGACGTACGATGAATGGCCTGGTTCGCCATCCTGCCACGAGTAGATGGAAATATTGCCCGGATCGATCTTTCGCGTCTGCGAATTGATGAACGTCTTGTAAAGATTGGCGGTCTGGCCCGACGCCAGATTGTCCATGAACAATTGCAGCAAGTAGAACTCGCGGTTGTCACACGCGATTTGCGGCGGCCAAGCATACATGATCATCCCCGGCTCGGTGGCGTTTTGATTCGGGAAAGTGGTGATCGCAGTCGAGCCGGCCGGTCCCGGCTTCGGCTTGGGCATGAAATCTTCGATGATCGCCGGATCGGCATTGGCGAGTTTCGGGCAATTGGGCTCGACCCGTTTGAAAATGTCGGCCAGTTTCTGTAGGCAGACGTCAAGCGGAACGTCATCAGCGATAGAAACAACCGCTCCCATATTGTTCAGGTGATAATTGGCAGCGTGAAAGTCACGGAGGTTCTGCGGGGTCATTGTGCGAATGGCGGGCGGATATCCGCCGGCATCGTAGCTCATCGGATGATTCTCGCCCCAGACCCACTGACCGATCTGACGGGACATCATTCCCCACGGCGATTCGAAGCCGCGCACCATTTCGTTGTAGACGGTACCTTTTTCCTCAAGGCGCCAGCCGCCGTCGGCGGACTGAGCCAGACCGAAATTGCGCACCTCGCGACGGATATCTTCGTCGGAATAGGTCGGATGAAGAAGGGCATCAAGCTTGGCCTCGAATAATTCGAAAAAGACATCGGCGCCGGCGGTGGTATTGAAGTTGTAACAGGTCTGCATCTGCATAGTAAAGGCCGAGCTTTCGCCCAGACGCATGTCTTCAAGCGACGCGACATACCTTCCCTTTGTCCCTTTTCCAAGGAGTAAGTGCTCAAGGGTGTGCGGCTCGCCCTGATCAGAAGGGGGAGTCGAATTGAACCACATAAACGCCTGCGGCAGCGACTGGATGCGCAGGACATCGAGCACAAATCCGCTGGGGACATGGCGGAAGCGCGCCCCGACCCGGTCGCCCAATTCATTTTGATAGACACACTCGGTGGCGAACGAGGCGACAATCTGCTTTTCCGTTAGCTTGTCAAGAAACGGATCGGCGGTGACGACGCTGGAAAGCAGTGTCACGGTCGCGATACCAATCAGCGCGAGTCTCAATAGCTTTTTCATGTAATCGAATCCTTCCGATAGCGGCACTGAGGCCATTGCGAATTCACATGTTCAGTGCATATATCATACGTACACCCGCACCGAAAGTAAACATGATCGGCGACTCTTTCTGTATACACAAAAGGCCGCCCGAGCATGGCGGGCGGCCTCAAACAGTCGATTTCTGTGCGATCAGAAGCAGGGTCTCGGAGGTGTGTACGAAATATACAGGTAGTCTATAAGTGCGGACAGGTCGGCGATGTCGACTGTCCGACCCGGGTCACCGTCAACGTTGGCCTCTGCGAAACAGCAGGGCATGTTCAAAGAGATATACAAGTTATCGATAAGCGCCGCGATATCGGAAATATCGACTCGATCTTCCGGGTCGCAATCGACATTACCGGTTATTCCCTGACAGCATGTTTTGAGTGTAACATAACAGCAAGTCGGTTTCGGAAACGGCGGAGGACCAAAAACAATTATCCCAGAGTCAAAGTAGCGCAGGTAGAGGTTCAGATCGACGGTGTCCACCACACAGTCCGCATTCAGATCGACATGGCAAAGCGAATCGGGCGGGTCGATCATGCCGTATATCGTCCGCAGCGTATTCACCATATCACCGACTGACAGCCCCAGACCGTCGCCGTTGATGTCGCCGTCGGCAATGCAGGTGCAGTGTTCCACAAACACGCCGCCGACCTGAATCCCGATACTAGCGGTGTCGAGTGCCGGCGGAATCATCAGAGAATCGAAACAGGGAATAGTCAGTCCAACCGGCGTTGAAAATCCCAGCAACTGCGGACTTTCAATATCAATCGAAACAACCACTTCCGCGGCGGCAATTGTATCGGTCGCAGGAAGGATGTCGTAGGGCACCCGGAATAGTATGCGGGGCGTACTCGATGGTCCCGTGCCGCGATTGATCGGCGGCACCAAATTGCCCTCTGCCAATGCGGTGATCTTAAGATCGGCGCCTGTACCACCGGTCGAGCGCGCGAGAATGTACTCCCAGTCACCCAAGATCGTCCCGCCGACCGAATCCTGATAGGCGGCAAAGCCGGCCGTCCGGAATCGAATGATATCCGTGCGGCTCATCTTCAGTCGAACGGTGACACCGGCGATCGAATCGAGGGGATTGGTGATCTCCACCCGAAGTTCACCGTGCGGCGGCAGAGGACTGTTGTGATAGAAAGAGGAGACCGCAAGGTCAAGACGGTGCGCTCGGGCAGTCATGGGATGAGCGATGAAGGCGACGACAATAACCGCAATGACCGCAACGATTCTTCGGCGATTCACACAGGACAGCATGTGTGACTCCTTTCAGACAAATTCGGCTACTGAAAATCGATGTAGGAACAGTTGAAGGGCGCCCGTCGCAGCGTGTTGCGTATGAATAAAGGGCAACCGGCGCGATTCTGGATACAAATATACGGTATTCGCCACAGGCGTCAATAGACTCTTGGCCAATGCAAAAGAGGACTCTCCGATGGGAGAGTCCTCTCACAGTCAAAAACACACTGTCGCCTGCGACTACTGACAGGGGGCAGTCGGCGTGAACGAGATATACAGGTAGTCGATCAGGGCCGACA
>CAYVWS010000057.1:0-14538 GCA_964455535.1 uncultured Ignavibacteriales bacterium
GTGCCGATATCGACCTCGCCGCCTTCCGGCTCGGATTGTTCCATCACCGTTTCCGGAAGATACTTGTCGTCGATCTTGCGCTTGATGCGCCCGACACGCAGAGATTTTTCTTCGAGCCGCTTCTTGGCATCAGAAAGCGGCATCCCGACTAAGTTCGGGACATACGTGAAAGTCGACACTCGCCCTCGGTTCACCATCAGATTCACAAACGACGCCAGCGGGATTTCGGTCCCCGCCGCCGGATATGAGAAAACGACCACGCGTTCGGGAATCGTATCGGAAAACGCCCAGGCGATTTCGCCGAGTTTCAGGCCGGCGGTCTCAAGATCGAGCATCGCCTGCCGCACCGACTTGCCGGTGACATTCGGCACGACCACCTGCTTCTGTCCGAGCGAAACGACAAAGCGGAACTCACGTCCGGTCTTGATCATTGTGCCGGGCAGCGGATTCTGGTTGAGAATCACCCCTTGCGGTTTACCGGGCGAATATT
Source organism: uncultured Ignavibacteriales bacterium (assembly GCA_964455535.1). Classification (GTDB taxonomy): domain Bacteria; phylum Zixibacteria; class MSB-5A5; order GN15; family FEB-12; genus JACRAV01. The sequence goes on from CAYVWS010000057.1 coordinate 491, forward strand.
CGTTGGCTACGACTTTGTAAGTCAGGCCGAGTTGCTCAAGCGAGATTTGTGCTTCGAGTACGCGTTGGTTGATCAGATTCGGCGCGGGGAAGGCCTCGCCTTGGCGCGTGACAATCGGCATGACGATCTTGTCGGCGGTGAATAGAAGCACCAGCAGGATCAGAAGCGGAATGCCCAAGCCGAACACGAGCTTGCGTTTGACACTGCCAAGCGGAAGCTGCCGCTCTAAGAACTTTCGCTTGGGCGGCGCCTGTGGTGATTCGATGTATTCTTCGTCAGCCATCTGTTCGGTTATACGCGGTTTGTTCGATCAGTTTCGCCTAAAAGTGGGGACTCCGGAGGGGGAAAGCAAGATTGAAGTTGGGTGGTCTAGAACCCCTTCCATTGACATCAGCGGGAGAAGCAAGTAGCATTGGAAGGAATCTAGTCCAGAAAACGATTTACAGAAGTGACTGTCGTGATTAAGAATTCTACTAGAAGACACTCGCTTGAGGTCGGTGTCTATCTCGCGTTCGACATATGTGTCGCGACGACTGCGTGCATCTTAGGATTCATAATAACGACACAAATCCTGTCAGAAGTCTCAATAATTCGGTTTCAACACTGGCTTCATATCAATGTCATTGCATCAATATTCATGTCGTTTGTAACTCATTGGATCTTGCCGGTATTCTGGGTAACTTGGGTTGTGATGTTGTTATTGCTTCAGAGGCGCTTCCCCGAAACGAAACTCAAGCTCGAAACGGAATTCAAAGAGTACATTTGGCAACCTGGACGGCTGAGTACAATCGGGAGTCGATCGTTTGTTCTCGGCGCGTTGTTCGGGATCTTCTCTTTGATCTAATTCGTCGATTCAAGTCGTTGAATTGAACAAGACAAATAGCGTCGGATTGATCGACCGGGCCTCACGGTGCGCCTCCCAAGCGGCGAGGCTGGTCGGGGGTGACAGAGGCACTTCATCTCGGAGACCCTTCGACGAGCTCAGGGTGAAATCAATTAGCGGATGTTACGTATGCAGCTTCCGGCGCAATCGAGCGCAGAAAGCGCCGTCCAGATCAGGACACGACGGATATGTCTTTACAAAACCGCGTGTCGAGACAAGCTCCTTGGGAAAATACTGATCGGCCGATTCCAATTCGAACTTGTCATTGCGCACCAGAAACTCCTCGACAATCTGATCGTTCTCCGCGCGCGTAATCGTGCAAGTCGAATAAACCAGCACACCGCCCGGCTTGACCAGTTTGGCGGCGCGATCGATCATCTTAGTCTGAATCTTGGTGAGCGTATCCATATCCTCTTCGGATTTCGCCCAGCGAAGGTCGGCATGTTTGGCCGCCGTGCCCCAGCCGGTGCACGGTGGATCAAGCAGTACGCGGTCAAACGGGCCGCCGTGAAAATCTGCCATGTCGCTGATCACCGGCGAGATGATGCTAATTCCAAGGCGTTTGGCGTTGTCGACCAATATTTCGAGACGATTTCGCGATTTGTCGACCGCGGCCAGTCGCCCTTTGTTCTGCATCTTCATCGCGATGTACGTGCTCTTGCCGCCCGGTGCGGCGGTTAGATCGGCGACTTCGATGCCGGGCTTCGGATTGAGCATCCGCACTGCCAGACCGTGAGATTCGTCCTGTATGTACACTTTGCCCGACTGTATCAACTCCCGCTCAAGCGGCAGTCCCGGCGACTCCACATGAATGAACTCAGGAAGATACTGTCCGCGCGTGAATGGTATCTTGTTCTTCGTCAGGAGATTGGTGACATCTTCAACCGACGCTTTCAAGGTATTGACTCGATACGTCACCCGGCGTGGACGATTGTACAGTGCGAGCAACTCTTCAGTCCTGTCGGCGCCGAACTCTTTAAGACAATACTCAACAAAGTGGTCGGGGTAACTGTAATAGTTTGTCAGATATCGAAGCGGTTCGGATTGCTTACTCGGGAAGACGACTTTATCGGGCTCACGCAATTTGCTTCGCATGACCGCATTAACCAGCCGTGCCTGCGAGGGATCAACGAACTTGTGCGCCAAATTAACCGATTCAGAGACAGCTGCCGCCTCGGGGATCTTGTCGGTAAACAACAGTTGATAAAATCCGAGTCTCAAAATATTGGCCAGATGGGGCGGTTGCTTCTGCGATGGTTTAGCCAGATAAAATTTGATCTCAAAGTCGAGCCGACGGCGCATCTTGGTTGTACCATTGACCAATTGCAACAGGAAGCGCATATCGAGCGGCCGCAAATCTTTGCCGCTTGTCGCTGCGGTCACGGCATCATTGGTTTCGGCACCTTCTTCAATCTTGATAATGGCGTCGAGCGCCGCCGCGCGGACCGGATCGAATGAGCGTTGGGTGTGTTCAGAACTCATCGGCTATAACTCCATCACATTGATACGCCGTCCGTTGTCTGCCTCGCGATACATCGCTTTGCGATGAAACGGAAGCGCGACCAGTTCGCATGTGAGACTTTCGGCGAGAAACGTCGCGACTTCATTCGGTCGCGCATATCCGCTCTCGCCGACCCCAAGCGACATCACCATCTGATCGCCGAGAATCTCGATTCCGCCGATTGCAGGACGTAAGTCAACTTCTTTGTGACCGTCTTTGGACTCGCGTTGATATTTCACATCGGCACGGGTCAACAATTCCCCAATTTGTTTCTGCAGCGACTGGGTGTCGGTCCAACATGCCGTCGGCACGACGTATTCGACACGATTGATCAGGGCCGACAGCGAGCCGCCTTGTCCCAGCACCATCTTGGCTTCATACATAGTAATTCCATCCGGCAGGATTCGGCGAATATCTTCGACCATATACGGAAGCAAATTGGCGTCGAGCACGATATCCAGCACCTCTGCTTCCGAAGTAAATCCGAGCGGAAGAGGTGGGCCGTACGAAATCTTCATCATCGGGTTGAACCCCTGACTATACTGTACAGGCGTTCCGGCGCGACGAAGTATTCTCTCAAACAATCGCAGATTGTCCAAATGCGACATGTAACGATATCGATCGCTTTTCCCCCAGCGAAGGCGCAGGCGGTTCTTAGTCGGCGCAGAAGTCGACTTGACCACTACTTTCTTTTTCCCGCGGCCGTACTGGTTGGTGTCGACGACACTTGCGGGCTGCGGTTCTTCGGTTCGCCTGGTAACATCCGGCAGCGGTTCGGCAAATGTTTCCAGGCTCAGTTTCTTACGGTCGTTCATCAGATGCTCGGCCGACGCCCCTTTTTCGATAAATCCCCACGGCAGCATAGCGTCGAATGGAATCGCCTTCAGGTACGCTGAACGATCAATGCTGTGTTCGGCAAAAGCGGTGCGCCAGAGTTCGGGTTTGCGCTCTTCGTCCCATCCGTCGAATCTCGCGCCAAGCTTGTACGCCGTCTCCACGACAGCACACAATTCCCGACCGCCGCGCTGAAAAGCGCAGGCAAAGTCGTGCAGAAGCGTATCACTGAATCGGTAATTGATATTGTGATTGCGCGTTTGCTTGCGGATGTAGGACACCTTTTGCATCAGCTCATCCTGTGTCGGCGCGGCGTCCCACTGAAACGGCGTGTGCGGACCGGGGATGAACGGCGAGAGCGTCACATTGATCGATTTGCGCCCCGGAGTCGTTTGACTCAATTCCCAGATCTTGCGACAGAGAGCGGCGATTCCGGCGAGATCCTCTTCGGACTCGGTCGGCAGACCAATCATGAAGTAGAGCTTGATGGTCGTCCAGCCCTTTTCAAAAGCCAGCGAGGCCGACTCGAGAATTTCCGCGTCGGTGATATTCTTTCTGACAAATCGCCGCAGTCGTTCGGTGCCGGCTTCGGGCGCGATAGTAAATCCGCCGCGGCGCACCCGTTTGACGGCGTCGAGCAGTCCGGGTGTAATAGTGCCGGGCCGAAGCGACGGCAAAAAGAGTCCGACGCGGTTGCGTTCAAGTCGCGCGGACAATGCGACGGCCAGCGGCTCGATTTCGGGATAGTCGGACGTGGAAAGCGACATGAGCGAGACATCGCTGTACCCGGTATGTGCAAGCTGCGCGTCGATTTGCGCGGCGATGTCGTGGCGGGAGCGCGGTCGCACCGGTTTGTACATCGCCGACGCGATACAGAAACGGCATCCCTGTGGGCAGCCGCGCATGATTTCGACAGCCAAGTAATTGTGAACAGTATCGACAAGCGGCACGATTGGCTGGGTCGGGTAAAATGTCGGCTTCAGTTCTGACACAATGCGCGCATTGACCCGAATTGAAACCGACTCGTTGGCTGGTTGATGGGAAGCATCGTACAGTGCCGGTACATAGACACCGGCGACTTCTTGTGCCAGTCGCGCGAGCTTTTCGGCGCGGGGTTTTCCCTTCATTTCGCCCAGAATCGCGAGTATCTCCGGAAGGCCCTCTTCGGCGTCGCCGATAAAGAACAAATCGACAAATGCGGCAATCGGCTCCGGGAAGAATGCCGATGGCCCGCCCGCCAGAATCAGCGGATGCGAATCTGCGCGCTCGGACGATCTTAAGGGAATGCCCGCCAGATCGATCATCGCCAGCATGTTGGTATAGACGAGTTCGTTTACAAGCGTGAAGCCGATAGCGTCGAATTCTGCGGCCGGTCGCGATGACTCCAGCGAAAAGAGCGGAATGCGCTCGCGGCGCATGATTGCCTCGGCATCGTGATCGACCGAGAATACTCGCTCGCACAAGAAACGGTCGTCGGAGTTCACGACATGATAAATCGTCTGCAGGCCGACATAGGCATGGCCGATTTCGTATCGGTCGGGATAGGCGTGAAGATATTTGACGCGCTCTTCGGGGTTCTTGACGATCTGTCCCGGTTCGCCGCCGCAATAGCGGCCGGGCTTTATGACAAACGGGAAGAATTTCTGATTGAGCAGTTCGCGCATTTGATCAGGTGCTTCGGTTACAATGGTTCAACGGACGGGGGAAGAATACAGCGATTGAAATGTCGAATCAAGTAGACAAATTCAGATCGGCAGAGGGGTTATTCCAGCGCCAGATACGGCACGGCGTTCGCTGCCAGTTCGCCGCCGCCGAATTTCTTGTATCTGAAATATCCGGCCGCGGCGATCATCGCCGCGTTGTCGGTACATAACGCCAAGGGCGGCGAGAAGAACCGCTTGCCGATCTTCTGCAGGCGTTCTTCGAGAAGTTTTCGCAGGCGGCTATTCGCGGCGACACCGCCAGACACGGTCACATCGGAAATCTGTTTATTAGTCGCTGCCGCCACGGTCTTTTCGATCAGCACGTCGACTGCCGCCGCTTGAAAGGCCGCGGCGATATCTGGACGATGGTTGTCTAACTGATCGGGAGCGAGCGACTGTACATGCAGGGCGACGGCGGTCTTTAGCCCCGAGTACGAAAACTCATATTCAGACGATCTCACCGCCCTTGGGAATCTGATGTAATTCACATCGCCCTGCTGAGCGAGCTTGTCCAGCGCGGCGCCGCCCGGATATCCAAGCCCCAAAATCTTAGCCACTTTGTCGAATGCTTCGCCGGCGGCATCATCGCGGGTCTTTCCGAGTATCGAGTACTCTCCGACACCGAACACTTCGACCAGCATGGTGTGACCGCCTGAAACTACCAATGTCAAATGATGCTCTTTTAGATCCGGGTGCGCGAGCATATTGGCGACAAGATGTCCCTCGAGATGATTGACCGGCACAAACGGGAGCGACCGTGCGAAGGCCAGTCCTTTGGCAAACGATAGCCCGACCAACAGCGGCCCCACCAGTCCCGGGCCCATCGTGGCGGCGACCAGTTCAATCTGGTCAAGCGTGACCCCGGCCTTGTCCAGCGCCTCACGGTAAATCGGAACAATTGTTTTCAGATGCTCGCGACTTGCGACTTCGGGCACCACGCCGCCAAAACGAGTATGCACCCCCTGCGACAATATGACATTTGATCGGACCGTCCGTCCGGAGTCAACCACTGCGACCGAGGTTTCGTCGCACGATGTTTCTATTCCAAGTGTGAGCATCTATCGATTCTCGATCAACTGCACCGAGTCAATCGACAGGCGGGAGACACGGAATCCCGACGGACAGTCGACTTTCAGGCGGGCTTTGCCGGCCGAGTTTCGCTGACGGTAGTCCGCCGAGACGGTCAGCGCGTTGCGATTGAGCAGATCGATCTTCTCCGGCGACCCGGCCAAATCGACTGTTACCTTCGCTGGATCAGTAGAGATGGCAGCGTCTGGGGGAGCATTGAAAACCACAATCGGCAAATTGTCATACGTGCGCGTCTTCACGGCGACCACTCTGACTGTCGCGGTCACGCTATCAGGCGCAATGCGAAGCGGAAAATCATGAGGAGGCAGGACGGCGAGGCGAAGAGTTGCATCCGAACGCAGACCGCTCAGGAGTCGCTTTTCAGTCGTGAGCGATTTAAGCTCTTTGACTGCCGCTCGCGGTCCGACCACGGTGATCAGATCGGGCTCGATCTCAATCTCTTTGGAGACGGCAAACCCGTTGTCGGGAGTGGCATCGATATCAGGATTTACTTTGATGCGCGAGACAAACTGATCGTCGATGTCAAGCCGTACCGTCGCCGGGCTGACGATTTCATGAACGCGAATGCCGGACACATTTTCGGCCAAGAAGACATTGCTCGGGCTTAGTGTAAGCTGATGTTCCCCGACGGTAAGAGAAGTTGCGCTCAGACGTACCCCTTGCTGGACCCACTGTTCCCGCAGCAGCTGTTTTCCGGTCGCAGAGACAGTAGCAAGAATGGTGTCGGTCGGCGTGTGGGCTAACGTGAGATTCTCTTTGAGATCTACCCGGGCAATCGGCAAACGGATTTCGTAGTTGTACATCTTTTCAGTGGCGACATGGAACCAGATCAGGACACCAATCAGTAGTGCAAAGAGTTTGGCCCACATGTTATCAAAAAGTGACGTCATTTGCTTTCACCGCTACTTCCGTTTGGTATTGTACCACATCCACGGGAGAGATTCAACAGGTTTGGCGTGGGCTTCAGTCGGCCCGATCAGGATTGTTCCACCAAAAGCGAGTCAGCCCGGCCTCCGAGCCGATCCAGATATAGTCGCCATCGAGATAAAGCGCGTGGATGCGGTCAGAAGGGAGACCGTCGCTCGTTGTAAACTCTCGGCTGATCGGATTGGCGCGGTCGTGATGCACAAGAATGAAACCATGATCGGTGGTAGTGGCGACGATTTGTTGATTTGCCACCACCGGACGCACCACCTGCGGCATCAGACTTAAGCGAATCGGGTCGACCTGTGCTGTCTTGAGATTGATCTTGAGCAGGCCATTGTCGGCCGACATCCACAGCAGGTTACCCGCAGTTGCGAAGCCGTATACTCTACCGGCCGTAAATTGTCCGGGATCGGCATAGCGCGCCAGTTCGCCGGTTTTGCGATTGAGGCGATACGCTCCCCAATCAGACGCGATCCAGAGGTTGTCGCCTTCGGGTTTCATATCGTAGATTCTGCTTTTGCCGAAAGTCTTGGGCGCGATCGACCAGATCGTATCGCTATGCCAGACACACAAACCCGAAGCCGTGCCGATGAACAGCGAATCGGAAATCATTTGCAAACAACTGATGGAGTCGTCCGGGAGCCCGGCTTTGTCGCCGAGCGTCTGAATGACGCGGGAACCGTCGCGTGACAAAATGGTCAATCCGTACGGTGTCCCTACAAACAGGTATTCTTCGCTGACCGCCAGAGCCAAAATATCGAGTTGTCCGAAAGCCGGAACTACGCCGCCCTCGATATAGCTTGTTCCGGCGCCATTGGGTTGAAACACGGTAATCCCGGCGCGAGAGTCGGCAGTGAGCATCCCGCCCAAGAACAAGTCCGAATCGACCGGCAGAATGACATCCACTCGGCTGCTCAAAAGTCCGCACGGCAAAAATTCCATGTCGCGAGTTCCGCCGCGCGCCCAGGCTGGCCCAAATCCCCAGGTCCCGATCCACCGGTCACCGGTGTTGTCCTCGGCGACGGTTGAAATCGATACCGACCTTCCGACCATATCGCTTATTGAACCGCTCGAGAAATAATTGAAATTGACCGGCGGAATGAAATCGATGGGAGTGCGGATGATCCGATAAATGGTATCAAGCTCCGGCAAATCGTTGCGCAGATACCAGCGGTCAAAAAAGAGGTCATACTCAGCATACCCGAAATCTAACTGGGCATACAGGTGATCGTCGAAACGCGACGGCCAAATCTGACGAATCTGAGATTCATCGAGTCCATCGGCGCCCGTCAACGGATCCTCCCACCGGCGTTCCAATTTGTTGTAGCGGATGAGTCCGTCGGTTGTCGCAAAGTAGGCATGGGTGAGTGATACGCCCACCGAGCGCACAAACTGAAATGTACCCCAAGTGACCATCTCGCCTTTCCGCGGCGAGGCGGTGGTTTGGTCGCTTGGCAGAACCAGACAGATCGCACTGAGAAGAGCGAACAGGGGGAATCTTTTCAAGGCCATGAGAAGCTCAGTCACTTCAGTTCTACACCGAAAGAGCGTCAATCGCCGAGGCCGCCAGCAGCGCCGCGCCGTACCGCATCGACTCCTCGTCGGCTCGGAACTTGTCTGAATGCCAGGGTTTGTCGGCGGCGATTTTCGGGTTGCGGATGCCCAGCCGAAACATCGCGCCCGGAACCTTTTCAAGGTAGCAGGCGAAGTCTTCGCCTCCGAGCACCAGCTCGGTGGTTTCGATGTTAGGGGTGAAGAGCGATTTCCAGTTTCGTTCAAGCAGACGGTTGACTTTTGGGTGATTGCGCAACACTGGGTATTGCGCGATTTCCACTACTTCTGCTTTGGCGCCGCGCGCTTTGCACACTCCACTCGCAGTGCGTCGGATGAGCGCCGGCACAAGTTTGGCCGTTTCAGGGGAAAGCGTCCGCGCCGTTCCGGTCAGTGTCACACGCTCGGCGATGACATTGCGGGCTATGCCTCCCGATATCTTGCCAAACGTAATGACCACCGGTGCTATCGGGTCGATCTCCCGCGCGACGATCTTCTGGATCGAATCGACTACTTCCGCGGCAGTGGCAATGGCATCGACCGCCGTGTGCGGGCGTGCTGCATGGCCGCCTTGCCCGATGATATGCAGATCAAAGTCGTAGACCGAGGCCATCGTGACACCATCGCGAAGGCCTATCTGTCCTACAGGCGTATTCGGATCGACGTGCAGACCCAAAATTGTCGAGACACCTCTGAGCGCGCCGTTGGCGATCATCGGTCGCGCCCCGCCCGGCGGCATTTCCTCGGCCGGCTGGAAAATGAAACGCACCGTTCCGCGAAACTGGTTGCGCATCTTATGCAGGATGGCCGCCGCGCCAAGCACGGTGGCCATGTGTACGTCGTGACCGCAGGCGTGCATGCATCCTTTGTTGATCGATTCAAACTGGACACCCGATTTTTCGAGGATCGGTAAGGCGTCGATATCCGATCGAATCGCCACCGTTTTGCCCACACCGCTTCCGCGAATTTCTGCAAGCACCCCGGTCGGTATTTTCAGCGGGAGGAACTTGGCGCCCATCGGCGTCAATTGCTTTTTGAGATATCTCGTAGTTTCGAACTCTTGGGTCGATAATTCCGGGTGAGCGTGAAGATGCCGCCGCCAGACAATCTGCTGCTTGTGAATTGCTTTCGCACAGTGAGCGACGCTGGCGTGAAAGGGTTGTGTGGGCTGTTTTTTCAATCTCGATGCTCCTCACTGCGGGTGTTGCGGTCGCTGAATTGTTGCCCGCCGGTTTCATCCGAGCGGCGACGGTATTTGTTCGCTTCAAGATGAGCGATCCGAAGCGGTTCGGGTTGGCGATAGTCGCGCAGGCACTGCACGGTGATTCGTCGCGCGAATTGCAGATCGCAGCGATGTGCCGGCGAAATGAAAATCGGCTTGACGCCGTCCTTGCTGCGGTAGGCCACACCGACTTCTTTGCCCCGAAGCAGAATCGGTTGCGCGCTTCCTTTTTGGTTGTCCGGTTCCTGAAATTGCCCCGCCAATAGTCGCCGGGCACAACCGATGGTCGGGCGGTCGAACATCACGCCCAGATGGCTGGCTGGTCCGCACCCTTGCGGATGCGCGATGCCGTGCCCGCTGATCATTAGCACATCGGGTTCGGATTTCAATTTTGCCAGCACATGCACCATCGCCTGCCCTTCACGAAAAAAGACCAGATTCGGGTAGTACGGAAACGACAATTTGACATAGTGCAGAGCCCGCTCAACCACCTGGAATTCAGGAAACGAAACAACCACTGCCGCGGCATACAGGATGTCGCCAGACTGGCCGTAATCGGTCTCCACCCCGGCAATTAAGGTCGGCTCGGGAGTGTTGGAGTCGATGACGACTTGCTGAGCTGTCTGTTCGAGAATAGAAAAGGCCTCGTCGCGCGTGGCGGGCCACTGGTAGGGGAATTCGTACTGCATGTAAAGCGCAATCTAACCGGGACAGCCGACCGCTGTCAACGGGCCGAGAGGCCGATGAATCTACTCCGCCTCAGGCGAAGTCTTCTTTTCCGGCCAGATTCTCGACGCAATAACCGATAGGACGAGAATGAGACCTATCACTCCAAGCGACAGGCCAACCGGAATCTTGTAGCTCTCCGAGAGAAGCATTTTGATCCCCACAAAGACCAAAATCGCCGACAGGCCGTAGTGCAGATGGTGAAAGAGATTCATTACTCCGGCCAGCGCGAAAAAAAGTGATCGCAAGCCGAGAATCGCAAAGACATTGGCGGTGTAGACAATAAACGGGTCGCGCGACACGGCGAAAATCGCCGGTATCGAATCAACCGCAAAGATGATATCGGAGGACTCCACGAGGACAAGCACAACCATGAGCGGTGTAGCGACCCACTTTCCCGCTTGTTTGATGAAGAACTTGCGGCCGTGATATTCGTTTGTAACGGGTGAAAATCGCCGGAATAATCGGAGCAGCGGATTGCGCTCCGGATGAACTTCTTTACCTTTGGAGAGTGCCATTTTAATGCCGGTGAGAATGAGAATCCCGCCGAAGACGTAGATGATCCAGTGAAACTTGGCGATCAAAACCGCGCCCAGCGCAATGAAAATACCCCGAAAAATCAAAGCGCCCAATATTCCCCAAAACAGCACCCGGTGCTGCAGGTGATCCGGCACTTTGAAATAGCTGAACAGCAGCAAAAAGACAAAGATGTTGTCGATGGAAAGCGACTTCTCGATCAGGTAGCCCGTGATAAACTGCAGGGTGACATCGCTCGCCCGCTCAGAACCGAAAGCCGAGAGCTTCCAGAAGTAAAGTCCCAGCGCAAACAGGCCGGCCAGCACGATCCAGACGACCGTCCAGCCCAGCGACTCGCGTACCCCGACTTTGTGCTCTTTGCGGTGAAAGACTCCGAGGTCGAGCGCCAGCATGGCCAGCACAAAGAGATTGAAGACGACATATGTCCAGAAAGTATGTTGTTCAAGCCACTGCGCCATATCGACCAATAATAACGGGAAAGCACGCGGACGGTTCCAGGAAAAACAATTGACTTAAGCGGCCCATAATAATAAATTACCTCCCGGTAATTACCTGAAGATAAGAAGACAGCGATGTTAACCGCCAGCCAGCAGGATTATGTTGAAGTCATTTTTCGCCTTGAGCAGGAGGGCGTACGGGTGCGGGTGACCGATATCGCCGCCGAACTGGGTACCCGACTCCCGACCGTCACCCGGGCCATTCAACGTCTGACCCATCTCGGTCTGGTATCGCATGTCGAGCGGGGCGATGTGGCCCTGACTACTGCGGGTCGACGAATCGCCAACGAGGTTGCGCACCGTCATGATGATCTGGTGCGGTTTTTTGTCGACTACCTGGGAGTCAGTCGTCGCATCGCCGAAGACGATGTCTGCCAGATCGAGCATGGCCTCTCGGCGACTACGGCACAGCGGTTTCATGAATTCTTGGAATATGTCGACGGACTCCCGGCCGACACGCGGCGTCAGATTGCCGGATTTGTCAGGCGGGCATCAGGCGGGCGAAAGGATTTTCGAAACCTGCCGGAACACAAAGTAACCGGCTGGCGGAGATAGAAAGGCCAAATCAGAAGTGCGTTTCTTTTCTGACAAGAATAGCGGATCGTCAGAGCCGGCCAACGGCTGGCGGCATGAGGTAAAAAATCCGTCACTGGCGGAGGTCCATTCCTCGATTCAGGTCCCTCCGACCGCAGGATTTTGGCGCAAGCTGTTTGCTTTTGCTGGTCCCGGCCTGATGGTCGCGGTCGGCTATATGGACCCCGGAAACTGGGCGACCGATCTGGCCGGGGGAGCGCAATTCGGGTACACCCTGCTTTCTGTCATTTTGCTTTCCAACATCATGGCGATTGTCCTGCAGTACCTCTCGCTCAAGCTTGGCATTGTTACCGGACGAGATCTGGCGCAGGCCTGTCGCGATCATTACTCCCGCCCGGTGGCCTTTACGCTTTGGGTGCTGTGCGAAATTGCGATTGCCGCGTGTGATCTGGCCGAAGTCATCGGCTCCGCTATTGCGCTCAATTTACTCTTCGGCATTCCGCTGGTTATTGGCGTTTTTCTGACGGCCATCGATGTGATGATGGTACTTATTTTGCAGAACAAAGGATTCCGACTGATCGAGAGCATGGTCGCGGCGCTGATCTTCACTATCGGGTTGTGCTTTGCCTATGAGCTGATTGTGTCACAACCGTCGATTGCGGGGATCTTCGGCGGAATGCTTCCGCAGCTGGAAATTGTTACCAACCCCAGTATGCTCTATATAGCGATCGGCATTCTGGGCGCCACCGTCATGCCGCACAATCTGTACCTGCATTCGAGCATTGTTCAAACCCGCGCTTTTGCGCGCGACGACAGCGGCAAGAAGATGGCGATCAAATTCGCCGCCATCGACTCAACCGGCTCGCTGCTCTTTGCTTTCTTTATCAACGCCGCGATTTTGATTGTCAGCGCGGCGGCCTTTCACGGTACCGAATACCAAAATGTCGCGGATATCAGCGATGCCTACAAACTGTTGACTCCGGTTCTCGGGGCCGGATTGGCCAGCACCCTTTTCGCCGTCGCGCTGTTAGCTTCCGGTCAGAACTCAACACTTACCGGAACGATGGCCGGTCAGATTGTCATGGAAGGATTTCTGGATTTGCGGCTCCGCCCCTGGGTGCGGCGGCTGTTGACCCGCCTCGTGGCCATCGTCCCGGCGGCGCTTGTGGCCGGATTGATGGGCCAGCAGGGGGTTGGCGAACTGCTAATCTTAAGTCAGGTGATTTTGTCGCTTCAGCTGGGCTTTGCCGTCGTGCCGCTGGTGGCATTTACTTCCAGCAGGGCAAAAATGGGGAAATTCATGAACTCGGCCACGCTGAAAATCGCCGCTTGGCTGATTGCGGTGGTCATTGTATTATTGAACGCCTATTTGTTGATTGAAACAGTGTCCGGTTGGTTTCGCTGAATAGTATGTACCAGCACATTCTCATAGCGCTTGAAAATTCGCCTACCGATGAGGCGATCATCACTCACGTACGCTCGCTCTGTAAACTAACCGGGGCGCGGCTGATTCTGATTCATGTCGCCGACGGTTTCGTCGCCCGCAATCAGGATCGGTTCAATCTCGAGGACTCCGAAGAAATCCGCAAAGACCGCGAATACCTCGAGCAGACCAAGGCGATGTTTGAAAAAGAGGGGGCCGTCGTCGAAGCAGTGCTCGCGCGCGGCGACCCGCCGAGCCAGATTGTGGCTCACGCCAAGGAACTGGGCTGTGATCTGATTGCGATGTCGACTCATGGTCACAAATTTTTCGGCGATCTGATTTTTGGGTCGGTAGCGACCGCTGTGCGGCACATGACTGATATTCCAGTTCTGCTCGTGCCGGGTCGCAAGAAGAAATAATCGCATCACACATCATGCATGTCGGGGGGAGACGACAATTCGGCGCAGTTCTGCTTTCGCGCCAGCCGCGCCGACCCTGCCGGAAAGATGCATGGGTCACTCAAGCGGTACGGGCTGTATCCTATCTTAAGTCTAACGAAATGGGGGTAGTATCTTCGGTCGGTCAATCGACCTGGGAGCTGGTAACATCATTGGCTTCAGT
>CAYVWS010000058.1:0-14384 GCA_964455535.1 uncultured Ignavibacteriales bacterium
GGGAGGATTCATGAGCTTTCGGCCTATTGATCCGCAGTCATTCGCGAACCGATTCGTCGCGCTGAGCTTGCTTGGCGCCAATCGCGATATGGCCAGGCTCGTCTCCGGCGACCGGATTTTTGCCGCCGCCGAAGACCCCGCCGGTCTTGTCATCTCCGAACAACTTCGCTCGCAGATTGCGTCGCTCAACGCCGAGATCGCCGGTCTCTCGTCAACTTCCAATAAGTACACGTACACCGAGAGTTTGCTCGGTGAAATGCACAGCCAACTTGCCGAACTTCGGTCGTTGGCGGTCGGCGCTGTAAACGACGCCACCAATTCACCCGACGCCCAATCTGCGTACAACCGCGCTGCCGCCGATTTGATCAATCAGTTTAATACAACCATCGCAAATTCTGAGTACAACGGTCGCCGTCTGCTCGACGGTTCGGAGGGCTCGCTGGCCGCGTTGTCTGAACTTGAGGGCATCGACCTGTCCAATTCGCAATCGGCCGAGGATTCGATTTCCACGATCGAATCTGCCATGCGCGAGGTAGAACAGACGCAAGTCGACCTGGGATCGAAACAGAAATACGATCTCGAAAGTCACCGGGCCCAACTTGAAGTGACACGCGAAAATCTGATCGCTTCGGAATCCGGCTTACGCGACGCCGATTTCGCGTCGGTCTATCTTGATTATGTCGTCGAGATGATCAAAGCGAAAGTCGGCTTGGCAATGCAGAGCTATTCGCGTTTATCTGGTGTCGACGTGCTTAAATTACTAGACCGGAGTGACGCATAGCAAAAAGACCCCTCCCTGCCATTGGATCGGCACTTTTTATCCACGGCCGCCGGGCTCTGGCTCCCCCGGCGGCCGAATTGTTGTCGGCAGTCTTGGTATATGCCATCTATTGACATCTATTGTCATTATGCCGATATTGATAGTCGGAGGTAATGTACGTTGAGCAGTGTAAATATCTCTCTGTCAGATGAACTGAAAAAATACGTTGAGGCGCAGATTCAAAGCGGCGCCTACGGCAATGTTTCGGAATATTTCCGGAGTCTCATCCGTGATCATCAGAAGCGCGCGGCTCAAGAACGACTCGAAGCATTGCTTTTGGAGGGGATGGAAAGCGGCTCAGCCGGTCCGATGTCCAAGTCCGACTGGGATGGATTGCGTCGCGCCGCTGTCAATCGGGCCAAGGCAAGGGGGACACAGGGGCGTGTCGCAAGGCAGAAAAAGTCATAAGACCGCTCAGGCCCTCATCGATCTTTCCGAAATTGCCGCCTTCTACGGCTCAGCTTCGTTGGAGGTCGAACTTCGTTTCATCGCCGCCGCTGAAGCAGCGCTGCAGCGAATAGCCGAGAATCCGCTCATCGGCTCGCCGCGCCCCTTTCTGAATCCAAAACTCCGCGGTCTCCGTATGTGGCCGATTCCAGAATTTAGATCGATACTTGTATTCTACAGAGAATTTCCGGCGGGAATTGAAGTTATACGCGTACTTCGTGCCTCGCGCGACATTCAAACGCTCTTCAGGACACCCAAAAAGAAAAACCGCCCGAAGGCGGTTTGAATATCCAATCTAAGTCGGGCAGACGAGGGCGTCTGCCGCGCACAGTCTTATCAGGCCGCTGCGGTTGCCGGTTTGGTGTATTTCGGGCGACGGCCGTGCACATTCTTCGTCACTTTGCCGGCCTTCAAACACGACGTACATACCGACATCCGTTTCGGCACACCATTGACCAGCGCACGGACCGAACGAAGATTCGGTACCCAGCGACGCGGGGTCACATTGTGGGCGTGGGATACCCGATTGCCGAATACCGGCTTTTTTCCGCAAACATCACAAGATTTGGCCATATCATCTAACTCCTAAAAGCGTAGCCCACAAAGATACAGGTTTCCGCCCGCCGCGCAAGGGGGAATTTGGCCTGCTTCGGGCACCGTGTAGGGTGGGTCCCTCTTGGGACCCGCCGACTGTTCCTCGGGACAAGGATGGCGGGTTCGAAGACGGACCCGCCCTACAAAGACTCAGGGTGAAGTCGTTTAGCAATATAGGGTTGGGAAAACTGACATCCGCCTGGTCCATTGACTGGCCTTTGGCGTTGATATATAATAACTTGAGTCCGGCGACGGGGTGGAGGCCGAAAACCGCAAGTCACACCCCTTAGCTTCCAATGAGTATAACTGATACCAAGGAAACTGATAGATGCTTGATCTGAAACTGATACGAGATAATCCCGAACTGGTAAAAGCCGGGATCGCCAAGAAAAACGACAAGTCCGATGTCGACCGTGTGCTCGCCATCGACAAAGACCGCCGCGACACTATCGCCCGGGTTGAGCAGCTTAAGGCCGAGCGCAATACGGTATCGGCCGAGGTCGCCAAAAAGAAAAAGGCGGGTGAACCGGCTGACGCCATAATCGAAAAGATGCGCCAAGTCGGCGACGAAATCGCCGCACTCGACGAAAAGCTCCGCCAGATCGAGGCCGACCTGAACACCGCGCTGGCCTGGATTCCGAATCTCCCACACGACAGCGTCCCGGTCGGCGCCGATGCTTCAGCCAATAAAGTGGTCCGCGAGTGGGGTGAGATTCCGAAGAGAGACTTCAAAGTTCTCCCGCATTGGGAAATCGGCGAAAAGCTCGGCATACTCGATCTCGAAGCCGCCGCGAAAATTTCCGGCTCTGGTTTCTATTTACTTCGCGGCAAAGGGTCGCTTTTGCAGCGGGCGCTGATCAACTACATGCTCGACACACACACCGCCGATGGTTTTGTCGAGACTAACGCGCCGTACATTGTCAATGCCGATACTATGTTCGGCACCGGCCAGTTGCCCAAATTCGCCGACGATATGTACAAGACTGAAGGGGACAACATGTATCTGATCCCCACGGCCGAGGTTCCGCTGACCAACATGTTCAAGCAGACGATTTTGAACGAGTCCGATCTGCCCAAATACATCGTCGGGCACTCTCCCTGTTTTCGCCGCGAGGCCGGATCGGCCGGCAAGGATACGCGCGGGATGATTCGTGTTCACCAGTTCGACAAAGTCGAGCTGGTCAAAATCGTGCACCCTGACAAATCCTACGACGAACTCGAGTCGCTCGTAAAACAGGCGGAGAAGATTTTGCAGGGGCTCAAACTTCCGTACCGCGCAATCGTGCTCGCCACCGGTGACATGACCTTTTCATCAAGCAAGACCTACGATCTCGAACTCTGGGCGGCGGGTGTCGACAAGTGGCTGGAGATTTCTTCGATTTCAAACTTTGAGGATTTCCAGGCGCGGCGCATGAACGCCCGGTTCCGCGATGCCGACAAGAAGACTCGCTTTGTGCACACTTTAAACGGCTCCGGTGTCGCTCTGGCCCGTCTGATTCCGGCGATTCTGGAAAATTATCAAAACGCCGACGGATCAGTCACCATCCCGGATGTCCTGCGTCCGTATATGAAAGGGCTGGATAAAATATCGTAATGGCGCGCCGATTCTGGATATTTCGCGGAACGTCTGACTTGTATGTCGGCAAGTCCACCTGGTTCAAACTGTTTCTGCTTCTGGGTGTGGCGGCCATCTCGTTTACTTTTATTTGGTACACGCTGACCGTCATCGATCAACTCAAAGAAAACACGCGCAGTCAGGTCGAAAAGAAAGTCAAACTCTGGCAGGCGGCGGCCAACACCGATGTCTCCGGGCCACTCTTACAGACTATCTTCGACGAGATCATCTTCAAGGCCGATTTCCCAATCATTGTAGTCGACAAGGACCGAATCCCCCGGCACTGGCGGAATATCAAGCGTTTTGATCCGACCGATACCAGCGCCGCGACCATCGAATATCTGAAAGTCGCCGCGGCTGAAATGAAGCGTGAGAACGGCGAATTCCCGATTGAATTCGGACCGTCCGAAGTAAGCTATCTTTACTATGGCAATCCCGATTTGGTTGAACAACTGCGTATGATGCCGTTTATCGAAATCGGCCTTGTGCTTGCGTTCATGATCGTGGGAGTGATCGGATTCCAAAATATTCGCCGCAGTGAAGAGCGTTTGATTTGGGTCGGCATGGCAAAAGAAACGGCGCATCAATTGGGGACGCCGATTTCATCGCTGATGGGATGGATCGAAGTCTTGGGCAGTGCCGAAGATGCCGACAGCGGGCGAAACAAGGCGGTGGCCGAAACAGTCGAAAACATGACGGTTGACATCCAGCGTCTCCAGCGGGTCGCGAACCGCTTCGGCCAGATTGGTTCGATGCCCGAACTGGTGCCCAGTGACCTAAATCAGACCATTCAGGAAACGGTCACCTACTTCAGGCGGCGTCTCCCGTTTGAGGGGAAGGGGATTCAGCTTAACTTCGAACAAGGAAAGATTCCGCCTGTCCCGCTAAATTCAGAATTGCTGGGATGGGGTCTTGAGAATCTGATTAAGAATGCTCTGCAGGCGGTCGACCCGCGCACCGGAATCGTCACGCTCAAAACCGAATTATCCGAGTCGGGCCGGACAGTCCTGTTGTACATCACTGATAACGGCGGCGGAATCCCGCCCGGAGCGGTTCGCAAGATATTTCGTCCCGGTTTCACCACCAAAAAGCGCGGTTGGGGGATGGGTCTGACACTGGTGAAGCGTATCATCGAAGAATATCATGGCGGCCGAATCCTGCTGCTACGATCTAAACCGGGAGAGACAGTCTTTCAGGTAGAACTCCCCGTAACAACAGATAAAGGGAACTGAACATGCCAACTGTGGCTGATCGACGAAAAATACTATGGGTTGACGACGAGATCGATTCCCTCAAAGCGCACATCCTGTTCCTGCAGAACAAAGGGTTCGATGTCGTTGGTGTGATGTCCGGCGATGACGGTATCGAAGCGGTCCGCAACGACCAGTTCGATCTGGTCTTGCTCGACGAAAAGATGCCGGGCCGCGACGGACTCTCCACGCTCGAAGAAATCAAAGACCTTCGGCCGCATTTGCCGGTGGTGATGGTGACCAAGTCCGAAGAAGAGAGCTTGATGGATGACGCCATTGGCCAGAAGATAGATGACTATCTGGTCAAGCCGGTGGTGCCGTCGCAGATACTCCTTGTGATCAAGCGACTGTTGGAATCCAAAAAAATTATCTCGTCGTCGTCGATGCGGCGCTACATTCAGGAAACCGGCAAATTCAATCAGGGGCTCTACGGCGCCATCTCGCCCGACACCTGGCTCGACGCCGCCCGGATTATCGCAGAATGGAATCTTGAGCTGGACCAGAGCAACGATACCGGGCTTCAGCAGACGCACGAAGGCACACGCAAAGAGTGGAATGTCGAGTTCACCAAATACATCGATCAATACTACACTCGCTGGTTGAATGCCAAAGAACGCCCGCCGCTTTCGCCGGATGTGGTCAGCGCCTTTCTGATCCCTCAGTTCAAGAAAAGCAAGAAAGTCGTGTTCATTGTTGTCGACTGCATGCGGCTCGACCAGTGGATGCTCGTCGAACCGCTCGTAGCTGAGTTCTTTTCAGTAGACCGACAGCTGTACTACTCGATTCTCCCCACTGCGACACCGTTCGCCCGCAACGCGCTCTTCTCCGGTCTTTTCCCCGATGAAATACATAAGATGTATCCGGACAACTACAATGTGCAGGACGAGGGCTCGCTCAACAGATATGAAGACCGCATGCTCGTCGATCAGTTGCATCGGGCCGGGGTGAAACTTGATCGCCAACCGCGCTATGTCAAAATCTACAACAATACCGAGGGAGAAGAGGTCGCCAAGAAAGTCGCTGACTACTTCGACTCGCCGCTCTCGACCTTCGTTTTCAATTTTCTGGATATTCTCGCCCACGGCCGCTCGAACAATGTGATCCTAAAAGAAATCGCCGGCAGCGAAGCGGCGTTCCGGTCGCTCATGCGTAGTTGGTTTGTACATTCGCCCCTCTTTACCATTCTCAAGGCGTTCGCCGCGCGCGGGCACACGGTGGTCATCACATCCGACCACGGTTCGGTGTTGTGTCAGCGCGGGACAATGGCCCACGGCCGTCGCTCGACCTCGACCAATCTTCGCTACAAATATGGCGACAATCTGAATTCTAATCCCAAAGAGTCGGTGCTAATCAAAAAGCCCGATCAGTGGCGACTGCCGCTTCTGACCCTCTCGACGACGTATATTATCGCCAAAGAAGATTTCTATTTCGTCTATCCGAACAATTACAACGAGATGGTCAGGCAATTCCAGAACTCTTTCCAGCACGGCGGCATTTCGATTGAAGAAATGATTGTGCCGGTCGCTGTTCTGACACCGAAATAATTGTGCCCATGAGTGTTCTTCAAATTACCTCACACTCCGAAGACCAAACGCGCGAGCTGGCCAAGAAACTGGCCGTGTCGTTCGTGCCCGGTGATGTTATCGTATTAGTCGGGCCGCTGGGTGCAGGCAAAACGGTGTTTGTCAAAGGATTGGTTGAAGGGTGCGGGCTGGATATCGGTCGAGTCCATTCGCCTTCGTTTACAATGGTCAACGAATACCCCGGTGAAAAGCCGCTCTATCATTTCGACCTGTACCGTATCGATGACGTCGATGAACTTATTGAAATCGGCTACGACGATTACCTGTCTCGCAACGGCGTTGTCGTGATCGAGTGGGGGGAGAAGGCCGCCGAACTTCTTCCTTCCAGCTACTATCGCGTTGAGTTCGCAATCAAATCCGAAGGCGAGCGGGAAATCGATATTTCGCTGGTGAAGTCATGAGCTCCGATATGACCGAGGCCATTCTCGCGATTGATTCATCCTCGTCGTTTTTGAGATTGGCGATTCAGTTCGGCGAAGACCGGGTAGTCAAATCCTCTGAGGAAGTTGATCGATCGCACGGTCAGATGATCATGCGCAAGATATCGACACTGATGGAGTCAGCCGGCGCCGCTCCCGGTAGTCTATCGGGAATTGTCGTCTGCACCGGCCCTGGATCGTTCACAGGATTGCGCGTTGGTATCGCGGTGGCCAAAGGCATGGCGGTCGCGCTTGAAATTCCCGTTGCCGGCGTGTCGCTTTTCGATGTTGCGGCCTCCCGACTTCATGATTTATCGATAGCCACTCAAGTGCTCGTGTTGCAGCGACGAGGAGAGTATCTTACGGCCACAATGTCTAACGGCCAATACAATCTGGAGCAAGTTACGACAGTTACTACCGGCGAGATCATCGCGCGCGCTTCGCATAACCGTTTCGCAACTATCGGTCCGGTAGAATCGGGATTAACCAACGAGATCGGCACAATGCTTCACACAATTGAGTATGATGCCTCCGACCTCATTCACCTCGGCACACCGCGTTTTGAGTCCGGCGGCGATCCGATTGATTCGCTCGAACCGCTCTATTTTGGAAAATCTCAAGCGGAGATCAACTTTGACCGGCGCAGCAAGACTGTCTGATCTGGATCTTCGCATACGAGAGATGACTGAGGCGGATATCGAGGTCATTGCCCGGCTCGAAACGGAGATTTTCCCCGACCCCTGGCCGCGCCGGTCGTTTACCGATA
Source organism: uncultured Ignavibacteriales bacterium (assembly GCA_964455535.1). GTDB lineage: Bacteria > Zixibacteria > MSB-5A5 > GN15 > FEB-12 > JACRAV01. The sequence continues at coordinate 7,495 of CAYVWS010000058.1, forward strand.
TTTTGGAGCAGCCCGACTGGCAAGGGCTCATAGTCGAGTGCGACCGCGCAATCATCGGATACGCCTGTATCCTGCTGTCGGCCGGAGAGATGCATCTGGCGAACATCGCTGTAACCGCCGCCTATCGAAGAAAATCAGTTGCCAGTCGGCTTCTGGGCCGTATCTTAGAGATCGCTGTCGGGCAAAATTGCTCGATGATATTACTCGAGGTCCGCGTGTCCAATCAGGGCGCCCGGGCTTTTTACGAACGGGAAGGATTCACCGGACTCTACACCCGACCGCGCTATTACCGTCGACCGCTCGAAGACGCGCTGGTCATGGTCCGGTATCTCAAATAAGAGGCAGCCGCTATTATGGAATGGTTCAGAAAAGCCAAGACAGGCCTCATCTCTCAGGAAAAAAAGTCGATGCCGGAAGGACTCTGGACCAAGTGCCAGTCCTGCGGCGAAATATTCTATTCGAAAAAAATGGAAGAAATGCTCTGGGTCTGCCCCAAGTGCAACTACCACTTCCGGATTCCGGCCCAGCGATACATTTCGATACTATTGGACGACGGCTACCTTGAGGAATTTGACACTAATCTTGCGTCGACCGACCCGCTGAAATTCAAGGATTCGAAAAAGTATCCCGACCGTCTCAAAGCCGCCTATGAGGCCTCCGGCGGCAGCGAGGGTCTGATCTGCGGATTGGGCAAGATGGACAGCATTCCGGTCTCGTTCGCGATCATGGATTTTTCATTCATTGGCGGCTCGATGGGATCAGTCGTCGGCGAAAAAGTCGCGCGCGCCATCGAACGCGCTATTGAAAAAGAAATCCCGCTCATTGTCGTGTCCTGTTCGGGCGGAGCACGAATGCAGGAAGGCATCCTTTCGCTGATGCAAATGGCGAAAACATCCGGACTGTTAGCTGTCCTTGCCGACAAAAACCTGCCGTACATATCGGTGCTGACTAATCCGACGACCGCCGGCGTGATGGCCTCATACGCGTCACTCGGCGACATCATTATCGCCGAACCGAAAGCGCTTCTTGGTTTCGCCGGCCCCCGCGTCATTCAGCAAACGATCGGACAGGAACTCCCGGAGGGATTCCAGTCATCCGAGTTCTTCTTAGACAAGGGATTTTTGGACAAAATCGTTGACCGCAAAGAACTCCGCGACACAATTGTCAGAATGCTTCGCTATATGTGGAGCCCCAAATGAAGCGGCATACCTACCTGCAGGCCGAAAAGTTCATCCTCTCGCGCGAATTCTTCGGGATGAAATTGGGGCTTGAGAATATTCGCGACTTTCTGGATTCCATCGGCTCGCCGCAGGAAAAATATCCGACAATTCATATCGGCGGCACCAATGGCAAGGGCTCAACCTCGGCCATGATTGCCTCGGTCCTCCGCGCCGCCGGTTACAAAACAGGCCTGTATACCTCGCCGCATCTTGTCAATTTCCGCGAACGGGTGACCGTCGACGCCGCTTTGATCCCGCATCGCTCGGTGGCGTCATTCATCGATCGCCATCGCCCGGTCATCGTAAAAAAAAACTCACTTTTTTCGAAGTAGTCACCGCGCTGGCCTTTGATCATTTCGCACGCCGGCAGGTTGACATTGCGGTCATCGAGGTCGGCCTCGGTGGGCGGCTCGACGCCACAAATGTGCTTCGCCCACTCGTGACGGTCACCACTGACATCAGTTTCGATCACATGGAAATTCTCGGCGACACGCTTGAAAAAATCGCCGCTGAAAAAGGCGGAATTATCAAAGCGGGCGTGCCGCATGTGATCGGGTTGTTGCCTGAAATCGCCGAAGCTACCCTGCGTTCCATTGCATCCGAACGCGGCGTTCCAATTCGCTCAGCACGCGAGGGCGGCAGTCGAATCAACGCTGTATCCGGCACAATAGATTTCGAATCCGATAGTCTGCGTGTTTCAAGTGTTAGCCCGTCGCTGGCCGGTGAGCACCAACTGAAGAATGCCGCAGTGGCACTGGAGACGCTCGCCATTTTGAATGAACATGGGTTGCGCTTGTCGCCGCGAGCGGTTTCGCGTGGTATGACAGCCGTCGAGTGGCGCGGGAGATTCCAGATTATCAGCGGCAAGAAATCGCCGACGATAATTCTCGATGTCTGCCACAACGCCGCCGGGGCAAAGGCCTTTGCCGCCGCATTTTCGCAGAAGTATCCTGGCCGCAAAGTGCCGATGATTGTCGGATTTGTACAAAAGAAAGAGCATCAGGTGATGTTTGACGCCCTGTCTACTGTCGCGTCGGAGTACTGGCTCGTACCGCTCAGGACGCATCGGGCAGTGCCGAACACTGAATTTCTGGAGCAGATCGACTTCAAAGGGGTTCCGGTGCGCAACTGCCGCAGTCTGCAGGCGGCCTGGAGCGCCCTTGTCAAACCCGCCGGGCCGCACGATATTATACCAGTAGTCGGCTCGCACTATCTTGTCGGAGAGTATCTCGGCCGATATAACAAAGCATGACGCCCCGAATGCCAAGGAAGAAGGCAGACACAAATTCGACCCGCCCGCCCCGGCCGACTTCGCCGCAACCGAAACCGGCGGTGTCAGTCGCGAAACTGCAGGGTGAACTCGAAGAGAAAATTCAGCTCTTGAGCGAGACGAACCGTCAGCTTAAGCGCAAGATCTTTGACCTGTACACCGTTTTCGAAATCAGCCGCAATTTCAATTCCGTCCTCGACTATCAAACGCTTCTCGATACATTCATTTTCACCTGCCTCGGACAGGTGGCCGCGCTTAAAGCGGCAATCTTTCTGACACGCGAAGGGAATGCCGACGCCTTCTCCCTGGCCAAGGCCAAAGGATCAGGAGCGCTTCCCGACCTCGACGAGCGAATCTCTGCCGATTCGAAGCTCGCCGGTTACCTGCGGCGTCTGAATCGCCCGGTTGCGACAGAGGATTTGCTCAAAGACGTCGCTGCTCCCGAAGAGATTTCCATTCTCGAAAAGTTCTCGCCGGGCATCGCGGTCCCGTTGATCTATCAGACCCGCCTGACTGGAATATTCCTGCTTTCCGATCGCATATCCAGTTCGCCGTTCCGCGAAGATGACATCGAGTTTTTGTCGATCCTTGCCAATCAAATCGCGGTGGCAATCGAAAACGCACGCCTGTACGAAAGCGAGCGTCTGGCAACGACCCAGTTGCGCTCGGCTCAACAGCAATTGGTGCACACTGAAAAACTCGCGGCGCTTGGCGAAATGTCGGCCAAGGTGGCGCACGAAGTCAACAACCCGCTCGGCATCATCAAAAACTATCTGCTGTTGACTCGGCGCTCAATCGAAACGACCGAGCAGTCGGAAAAGACGCGGCAATATATCGGCGTTGTCGGCGACGAGATCGACCGAATTGCACGTATTGTCAAACAACTTCTTGAGATGAATCGCGGCGGCGGCGCGCTATTTGAGCCGGTGGAAATCTGCAAAGTTGTCAGCGCGGTACTTGATCTGACCGACCGCCAGCTGCACTCTGCCAATGTCAGTGTCGAGAGGAAATTTCAGGGATGCCCAATTCTCATCGACGGCGCCTCGGAGAGCTTAAAGCAAGTCTTCCTAAACATCATCATCAATGCCCGCGATGCCATGTCCAACGGCGGCACACTCACCGTTGGCATACGCCGCGACCAAGATCAGGCGGTCATTCGATTTTGCGATACCGGACCCGGAATTCCGCCTGAATTGGTGCCGAGGATTTTCGAACCGTTTTTCACGACCAAAGACCCCGGGCAGGGGACCGGTCTCGGACTCTCGGTCTGCTGGGGGATTGTCAAATCGCATAATGGGTCGATAACATTCAAGAATCTTGATCCGGGCGGGTGTTTTGAAATCCGTTTGCCCGAAGTGAAACCACGAGAGGACCGCGATGTCGTCGTCTGAGAAAATTGTCATCATTGACGATGAAAAGCGAATGTGCGATTCGCTTTCGGCGCTGTTGAGCGGCGAAGGGTACCGGGTCGAGGCCTTTCAAAATTCATCTGACGCGATTGCGACTTTTGGGCGGGACCGCATCGATTTAGTTATTACCGACATCAAAATGGCCGGCCCCGACGGGCTGGAAATTCTCCGCCTGGTCAAAGAAGTAGACCCCACAATTCCGGTCATCTTGATGACCGGATATGCTTCGCTTGAAACCGCGCTTGAGGCAATCAACAAGGGCGCGTATGACTATCTGCTCAAACCAGTCGAATTCGCCTATCTCGCGCTGGCAGTGCGCCGGGCGCTGGAAAAACGCCGCGCCGAATTGGCCGAGGCCCGGCTAATGGAAGAACTCAAGCTGAGCAATTTCATTTTGAAGCGTCGCCTCGACGAACTCGACGCCCTCTACGAGGCCGGCAAATCCATCGGCTCGTCGACAAACATCAACGATTTGCTGCGACAAATAGTCGTGCTCGCCGCGACCGTCACCGAAGCGCAGGTCGGCTCGATCATGCTGCTTGACGAACGTCGCGAATTCCTGCGCATCACCGCCGCCATCGGTCTTGAAGCCGAGGTCGTCTCGCAAACACGCCTTTCGGTCGGTGAATCGATCGCGGGACATGTCGCGAAATCGGGTGAGCCCTTAATGGTAGCCGATGTCGAGCAAGAACCGCGCTTCAAGCGGGTCAATAAGGAACGCTACGGCGCCGCGTCGCTTTTGTGTGTCCCGCTTCGCATCAAGAACACGGTGCTCGGCGTTATCAATATGGCCAACAAGCAGACCAACACGCCGTTCACCGACGACGACCTGCGACTGCTGACAACATTTGCGTCTCAGGCAGCGGTGGCGGTAGACGATGCCAACCAATTCGAGAAGAGCCGTCGTCGCTTGATCGAATTCGAAATTCTCCATGACATCTCAAGCCAGATGCACACGGTTGGTTCGGTCGGCAAATTCCGCGAACTGTTGGTCGCCAAGCTGCGCCGGGTCTTTCCGATTGATTACGCTGTCTGGTTCGAGTGGCGGCGCGACAGCGGCATGCTCATCCCCGAGGGCGCTACGGGCGCGCAGAATCTTCCGCTGACCGAGTCGGGGAAAGTCGATCTGACCAAAGTGTCGATCGATACTGTCACGATCTCCGACCTTTCGATTTCCGATTCTGATCTTGAGCACATTGCCCAACTGTCGGCCAAACTCTCGACCCGCCTGCGAGATCACCATCTGTATCCCAACCCCGCCGGTGCGTTCATGGCGATTCCGATCTATCGAAGCGGATCGCCCGCCTACCTGCTCTGTCTGGGAAGCGGCGCCGAAAGCGGCTATAGCGATGAAGATATTACACTGGCGAAACTGGTGATTTCTCAATCGGCCGTACTCTTCGAACGCGAACGGGCATTGGTGAATTCCACTCGTCTGCTGACAATGGGAAGCATGATTTCGGAAATCTCGCACGACCTTCGTCGCCCGCTCAATTCTATTCGCGGAAGTATGTCAATTCTCTGGCAACGTCACCCCGAACTGTTGCAGGAACTGCCGATGCTCAAAGGGCTCGAAGATGAAGTGCATCGCATGAACGAATTGGTGCGCGAGCTGGTCGATTTTTCCAATCCCAACAGATACGAAACAACCAAGCTCGATCTGCGCCAAGTGGTCGCGCGCGCCGGCGAACTCATTTCGCAGGATTTGACTAAGCGCAAGGTCAAGCTGGACGTCGACTTTACCGGCGGCAACTGGGAGATCATCGCCAACAAAAATCAGCTCATTGAAATGTTTTTGAATCTCTTCCTGAATGCCCTCGATGCTATGCCGAATGGCGGCGCGCTGAGTGTGAAGGGACTCGTCGAGAGACCTGACCACAAGAAAAGCGATTACCTGGCTGTTAAAGTGATCGACTCCGGAGCCGGGATCAAAAAAGAACATCTGTCGCGCGTCTTTGACCGCTACTTCACCACCAAAGACACCGGCACCGGCCTTGGTCTGGCGGTCGTCGACCGGATCATCAGCGCCCATAACGGGACTGTGCGGGTTGAATCCACTGAAGGCAAAGGCGCCTGCTTCACAGTCTATTTCCCGTTCAGTCCATCTGAGTAATGCACGATATTGCGAGATATTCGCAAAATTTCTCAAATTTCAACTTGATTATCCGGCCCACTTGTCGATACTAAGGGTGTTGGATACAAATAGTTATGGCCGCTGAGAAGCTCAAAATACTCATTATCGACGACGACCCCTGGGTCCACCAGATCCTTAAGGAGGGGTTGCCGAAGTACAACTTCGTGTCGGCCCACGACGGTTCCGAGGGGCTCCAGATGGTCACTACCGAAAAGCCCGATCTGATCCTCTTGGACATCCGGATGCCCGGCATATCCGGTCTTGAGATACTCGAAAAACTGGCCAAGCTTGAAAATCGGCCCGAAGTCATCATGATTTCCGGTCACGCCGAAACCGAGTATGTCGTGCAGTCGATGAAACTTGGTGCGGCCGAATTTATCACCAAGCCGCTTGAGCCGAACGAAGTCGAAATTCATATCGCGGGCGTCGTCGAGCGGATCAAACTGCGCGGCGAAGTCACCCGACTCAACAAAGAGCTTCAGGTTCGTAATAATTACAGCGCCTTTATCGGTGACTCGGATTTGATGATCCGTGTCAAATCGATCATCGAGCAAGTGGCGCCGTCAGAACTTACCGTATTGATTCGCGGCGAATCGGGAACCGGAAAAGAAATTGCGGCGCGCATGCTGCACACGATGTCCGGTCGCCGAAATCAGGAATTCGTCAAAGTCAATTGTGCTGCTATTCCGCGTGACCTGCTGGAGGCCGAACTGTTTGGCTATGAAAAGGGCGCCTTCACCGGCGCGCACAAAACCAAACAGGGGAGATTTGAAGTCGCCAACAAGGGAACAATCTTTTTGGACGAAATCGGCGACATGCCCGCTGAACTCCAGTCGAAACTCCTTCAGGTGCTGGAA
>CAYVWS010000059.1:0-14244 GCA_964455535.1 uncultured Ignavibacteriales bacterium
GTGAGTCTGGTTCTCGGCATATCAAAACGCCGCCGTCATTTCCGAGCGCGCGAAGAGCCGTCCCGCCCGGTTGTCCGAGTAACGTCCGTTGAGCGCCAGCGTGAATTTGACTGTCCGCGACAAACCGTAATTGGCCGAAAGCGTCCAAAGCAGCCCGCGAGTACCGTCGTGATTGTCGGTGAGGAGAGTCGACGCATACCCGGTCAATCCGCCAAAGCTCTGTCGATACAACTCCGTGTCGAGTTTGATCTCGCCTCGCTTCTGAAATGTCTGCCTTCCTCCGGTTTTCAAAGAGAAGAGCCTGGAAATCTCCCTCGTCTCGGAGTTGTCCGCATTCCCCTGAGCGCGACGATATCCGATCTCAAACGATACGCCGGTGGCGTCAAAATTCCCTTTCGCGCCGACGGATGCCCTCCATCCGTCGGATTTGCCGGCATCGCCGTAGAACTGATCGCGCCGCGATTCGAAGCGCTCAGCTCCCTGCTCCAATATCCACTTTCCGGTGGGCTGACGCACGGTCGTGCGCACGCGCAAATCGGTGCGAACGCGGTTTTCCGATACTAACGCGCGGCTTTCTCTGCTCGCGGCAACGGAAAGAGTCAGCGCATACAAATTCTGCCACTGAATCAGCCGGGCGTCACCCTGATACTGACGTTCATACGAGAGATAACTCGCACCTTCATCCGACAGGAAAGGTGTGATCCACCACCACGGCCGCGAGCCGTCGGCCAACAGTTCTTCGATAATTCGTGAACTCGCGCTCAGCTGATAGCCGCTCCCCTGCTTATCCAACCGGAATGTCTTTTCACCGCGCCGCACCCGATCGGTTTGTGACAATAACTCTTCGACTCTCAAATAGTCGCCGAACGGATCGGCGATATAGCGGCCGTCTTCGTACCGGTAATTCCCTCTGCCCGGATCGACCTTAAGATAGGTAAATCCCCTCGCGTTGCGCCGCTCATCTGACAAGAGATACCCGCTCGACAAACTCAGATGCCGCCGCTGGTCATCAAGGCCAATCTGGAATCGACCAAGAAAGCTCCGTTCTTTACCCGATTGCTGATTAAGCCATTGATGGGTCGCAGTGATATCGGTTCGCCAATTGCCAAAACTGCCCGACGTCGACGCGCTGACCCGGTGCCGTTTCAGATTCTCCTGCCATGTCCCAGCGAGCGTGTCTTCGACATACGCCTCATAGGTAAATCGGCTGCCCGATATGCCCACTCCGAGAAAACCGCGATAGTACGTCGTACCGTTGCCATTGACACGGTAGTCATTGGCTCGCCGGTCATATTCAAGCTCGGTTGAAACGCCATACTTGCCTTCGGTAAATGTCGCGGTGCCGGCCAGGTTTCTCCCCGATCCGCGCCGCGACTGAGAAAGAGTGTCAAAATCGGCTTTGATCTCTTGCCACTGTGTCGAGATGACCCAGCTTGGCACCGGGCGATACACGGCGCCGCCGCCATACCGTTGCGATGAAAATTGACTGCCGAACTTTGCCTGCGACCAATACGGAGTCAATTTCAACTTGGAAGTGACGGCGGTACTGAGATCGGCATCGTGTCGCTCACGGTGCCCGCTCCACACAAGTCCCGACGGCACAAAAAACAGCCGCTCCAGATCGGGCTCGTTGATCCGATCGGTGGCCGAATAGGCCGATTCGAGATACTGGCGGTGCAAACGAAGACTGTTGTCACTATTCGCACCGTGCCAGGTCTGCACAATCGCTGCGTCGTGATAGGAACCGTCAAGTGTTCGCGCATTCCGATTCCACAGATTGAAATTGGTTCGTGAAAACCGAAGATCGGCCGTAGCGGTCGCATTTTTCCATAGTGTTGTCTGGCTCAGCGCCCGGATCGATTCAATTCGCCGCGCCGAATATAGCAGCACTACCGGATCGTAATCTCCGAGCCCCGCTCCGACAAACAGATACTGATCATTGCCTACATATCGATAGGTGCCGCGCTGCGCTCCGACAAACGAAAAACGCACGGCATGTTCGCCGTTCCCGACCCCGACATATTGCCAGACCGTATCCGGCAGCGAATCAGGAAGCAGTCGATACGCCCCGAGTGAATCAAGCGTCACCCCCGAAGACTGTGTGATCGAGTCGCCCGACTGGGCCAGCGCCGATTGCTCGGCTGTTGAGATATCGGTCAACGGCCGATCCTTGTCGTCTCCTTCTCTGGTGAACGCAATCGCCAGCGTGCGAAGAGAATCGCGCGAGCTGACGGCCACGCCTCCGGCGAAAAATTCCTGACGATACGGTGTCCCGGCGGGCTCGAAATCGATCTCGATCCGGCTGCGTGAGTCGATCGGCCGCGTTACGCTAAATGTCACGCGTCCGGTCGGATAGTCAATTGTGTAGTCCCGGTCTGCGCCCCGCTCCAGCTTGCGGCCATCTAGCCAGACTTCATCCGAGCCCGGCACAATTGCGACAATTGCGCCGGTCGGCTGATACGGCCCCTGAAAGCCGTCGCTGCCATCTAGCTTTACCGACTGGAATCTTCCCCGCGGCCGCGAGGCCACCCCGAATACTGAAACTCTACCGCCATGCACGAGTGCCGACCCACCAGAGACATCCCGCGGCCGAATAAGCGGCGACAACTCCTTAAGCGAAATGTCTCCGGCTTGTCCGACGAAGTGTTGCGAACTGACACGAAGTCGCAGTCGGTCGTATTCGTCCAGTCGGCTGTTGGCATACCCGTTGATCGGATCGTACCCGCGATCAGAAATTGCGCCGTCGATTCGCACACCCGGAGAAAGTTCTCCGGCAATTCCCAGATCGAGCGATTGTCCGAACGCTGATCCGACTCCCGGCCCGCTTGTCACCCGAAAAGTTTTGGCACCTGATATCGCAATCGAACTGGCGGGATTTTCGGATTGAGGCCGCTCCGCCACGACCGACGGTCTTGGTATGACTGACGCCTCCACGTTTGCCGGTACAATCGGCGTTCCCCACGATTTTGCCAGCCACACCGGCCAACGTCGATAGACCAGCGTCAGGGTATCGACTCTTTCCGGTTCGTACTTGTGGTATCGCAAACAAAGCGGGACCCCCTCGAACGAATAATCTACCCCTCGTCGCAGCAGCTCACCCTGAAGATATACTGAATCGGTACCGACAACGATGCGAAGCGAATCAACCGCAACAATGGAATCACGGATAACCAAGTGCGCAGTCGCCGGCGTTTGCCCTTTGGTAGTGGATGTTGCGAGAATGAGTAACAGCGCCGACCAGTAGCCGCCGCGCATTGCTATTCCTGAGATGAGATCAGGCGGCAGACCACCAGGCGGTCGTTACCGCTGTCGGAGATAATCACGCGGCCGTCCGCTACGACCACATCAGTCGGCGAGTTGAGTTTTTGGGTCAGCCCCGGCAGGGTTGCTTCGCCTACCAGTAGGCGCCTGCCTTTGTCGGAAAAGAGCATGACTCTCGATGTCGTCTTGTCGACCACCCAGACGCGTTTCACGCTGTCCACGCATAACCCACTCGGCTCTTGCAGTTCCGGATCTTGAATCGAGTGCGAGAAATTGCCGTATTCATCGTACATGGCGATTCGTTTGTTGCCGGTATCGACGATGTAGTACGAACCATCCTTGTCGATCACCACTTTGCCGGGGTTCTGCACCCCGCCGCCGTCGGTGCCGAACTCGCCCACGAATTTGTCGAATTGACCGATCAGCGAGAATACCGCGACCCGGTTGTTGTCGCGGTCTGACACCCAGACACTGCCCGATTTATCAACCGCCGCTCCCTGCGGCGCGCCGAATTTGAGCGGATCATCAAGATCGGAAAACGGAATCTGATCGACAAATTGCAGGCGGGAATCATAGCGGCAAATCCGACGGTTGCCTTTGTCGACAATGCGCACATAGAGCGGGCCGTCAGCCGCGCCGCTGACCGGATCATGAAACAAGCCCTCGGCTGAGCCGCGCCCGCCGGTTTCGACATCCGAAACTAACTTGGAAGTGAAGCGCACGACCCGGTGATTGTTCTGGTCACACACGACGATATTGCCGTGTCCGTCCAAAAACATCCCGGTCGGATTTTGCAGCGCAATGCCGAACACGGCGCCCGCGATGATCGTATCCACCACAATTGCCGCCGGCGCGGGCGACTCGTCTATTTTGATATGTGATGCTTGCTGATGGGAACAGGCCGCGAAAAGCCCAAGCGACAATAATAGTGTGGCTCCGGTAATGCGCCGCACGTTACCAGCCCGTGAAAAGAGTCAGACGGATTTGCGTGTGCGAATCATACGGATCGATTGCCAATTGGACTTTTTTCGGCTTAGACGGTTCCAGTGCGGCATCAAGCGAGCGCTCCTGTCGACGTGCATCGCGGATAGCGTCGATCGTCGAAATTATGCGGTTGACCACCGCCAGCCCGATCATGAACTGAGCGCGGCGATTGGCCTCGCGGCTGGCATTCTTAAGCGAACGGTATACGGTCCGTTCCGAATCCGAAGCCCACTGCCAGTAGTACTCGGACGATTCGTCGTAGTACGGCCGCTCTCGATCACCCACCCGACCCTCGGCATTGTACTGCCTCGTGCTCGAATAGAATCCCACCAAATCGAGATACTCGTCGCTCTTGCCGGCCAGTTGCGCGCTGGCATGCGTCGAGGCGTAGTTGATCAGGTCGTCTTTCTTCCAGTGGCTGTACACTTTGTATCCGACAAACCCCGCCCACGCGGCGACGTCGATTCCCAAAAACACTTTGGCCTTGGATTTTCGCCCAAGATAATATTGCCCCGCTCCCGGAAGCACAAATGACAACCCCGCGGCTTTCCACATCGATTTCTTTTTGGCAGGATCACCGACATCGGGCTTCTTCGTCTCCCCTTTCAGGTTGAACGACTGATCATCTTTCAGCGAAAAGACCGATGCCCTCGTGCCCGATGCAACCTGTGTCTCAGACCACCCCGACCGCGCGGCAATGACGGTAACAAGCGCGACAAGGGCGATTGTGAATTTCTTAGAACGCATACCCTACCTTGAGGTACGGAGTATCGAATTCTGCGGCGTAGGAGCGAAGATCTGCCTTTACCTTTACTCGCCCGAAACCCGTCCCGTTCGCGTTATTGTGGCGTTTGGCTGAAACAAGCGCGTCGAAGGCCGAGATGACATGATTCGCCATCATAACAATCAGCCATTTATCGGCCGCATCGAATTTGTTATTGGCGGCCAATCGCATGTCCTCATACTGGAAGCGATGGTTCGAAGTCGGGATGCTTCCAGTGACAACCGGCAATACAGGGCTCTGCTGATCCAACGGCAGGCCGTTGAGTGTCGCATCGTCCCATCCCCACGAAAACTGATCGTACTTGCCGATCATTTCATAGTATTGCTGGGTCTTGGTATCAGGCAAATGATGCGAGACCTCGGAAGCGGTAATGGAATCATCATCGGATTTGCCGTAGGCGCCATTCAAATAGTATTCATAGCGGCTCTGAGCCCAATACTTGTCGGCAAAAGCGTTGAACTCATCAGTCAGCTTGTTGCCGTCGGAGCGATTCTTAAAGTGCAGCACCCACGAGGTCACATCCAGCGCCAGAAATCCAACGGCTTTGATCTTGCTGCCGTTGTACCATTGCCCCAGCCCCGGCACCAATAGCGACATTGCAAAGGCCTTACCCGGAACAAGGTGCTTGGCCGCCGCAGTGCCCGACCCACCCTGATCAGGCGAATACTGCTGAGCAGTCTGCGCAAAGACCGAGTTGTCGAGATTCAGCTGGGCGAAGTCGGCCTGAAATGTACTCGTCGGCAGCGGCTCAGATTGAATTGATGATTCAGCGGCGATGATCGCCAGCACACAGAAGATCAAAACAAGTAGTTTGCGCATAGTGTTACCTTATGACTGCAATATCCGTGAATGCGGTTTGGGTGTCACCGTCAAATTGGGCGGTGATCACACATCGATAGACACCCGGTGTTACAGCGCCGCAGTCCCACGATACTTCGTTATCGGTCCCGCCGACCGTGCCGCCGTCGAGCGTTGAAATGCGCGAGCCGCTGAAATCGTAAATATCGAGCTTTACCGACGATGCCGGCGCGCCCAGAAAATACCGGATGGTTGTCTGGCCGGTGGTCACGGGATTTGGATAGTTGAAGAATTTTTCTTTCGGTAGTTTTTCTGCAAAGGCCGCGACCGGGTCTAACTTGAAATTGTTGAGCGCATAACTTCCCGACTGATCGCCACTGCCCATCGGCCAGAACATTGAACCTGCCACATATCCGGTGCGCCACAGATAAAACCATCCGTCGCCTCCCAGATATCCGAGTCGCCCTTCGGGGCCGTCGTTAAACAGCACTGCGGGCGAACCGCTCTCTCCGCCGATCTGTTCGCCGCTGTTGAGCGGGAATCCGAAGGTCTTGCCCGCTCCGAGCGCATAGAAATTCCCGGCTTCGGTCGGGAAAACGAGATTCGGAAGCGAGCCGCTATTTCCGGCTATACCTTCAACATTGCCGCAAATGGGCGAGGCAATCGCGCTCATCTGCGGGAAACGCTCATCGATGGTTTTCGGGAAGTCTGTTTTCAGCACCAATCGTTCGTCAAAGGCGTAGACCGTATTCACACCCGCGATGACTATTTCAGGATACCCGTCGCGATCAAGATCACCGGCTATCGGATTGGTCGTCACACTGTGTCCGGTGGATTTAGAGTTCAACACAGAAAATACTGAACCTGAGACCGAGGTATCGCACGTTACAAGTACGGCCTCGCCATCTTTTGAAAATCCGACTATCTCGGGTTTGCCGTCACGATTCAGATCGACTGCGACCGGACCATAATTGTATCTACCTGAAACCGATAGAGAATCGAATTGAAGGGCCAGCGGCGAGAGGTGATAGTAAGTCGTGTGCGCCGAATCTCCCGCGACCACGATCAGATGATTCCCTATTCGGCAAAGGCCGTGATATTCGGCGTTCGATATCTGAATTCTGCCGACAATTCCTGCCCCCGGCGCATCATCAACATATACCCAGCCGCTATTGGTCAGAGCGTAAAGCACCGAACCGAACGAAAGCGCAATCGGCCATCCCTCGGTGGTCATCGCCGTTCCCGCCGAATCGGCCTGGCCGTCGTTGTTGGCATCAGCCGCTTTCAGCAAAATCACCTGACCGGAATCGTTGTTGATTGGATACCCGACCGCAACCAGCAGTTGTGACGTATCAGTCGCGAATGCTCCCACCACCGGGCCGGCCGAGATAAAATTGGGGCGCTGGGAATACAATGGCACTGCTTTCAGTCGGCCGGTATTGTATTCGTCCCAGCCGGAAACCTGGGAGGCAATAGTGTCATATACAAGCGGGCAGCCGCAGTTGTGGATTCGGCGGAGAAAGTCGCGGCCATTCGGCTCAAAGGCCAGAAGCCGGCCGCCTGACGGCACAATGATTTCAGTCGTGCCGTCTTTGTTCAGATCGGCTGCAATCGGTGAAAGCCCGAGCGTCGGACGTCCGCACCGCACCGGCGACGAATCAGCCAGCCATTCGGTGGTTACCGAAAATCTAACCGCCGTATCCAGCACTTTCGGAGTCGTGTCACCGGAAATTGTGACAGTGTCACGCCTGATATCAGTCACGAAGATATGCGTCGCATTGCCGGAGTTGTCGATTGTCTGCGGATTGCTGTTGGGCGTGAACGAGTGATTGCGGTCGTCGAGAAACATATCGTCAGCCGAGCCATACCCGGCCTGATAGTACCCGCCGAAATCTATGATCCCGTCGGCCTCGACTAACTTCATGAACCGCCGCTCAAGTATCGGATCCCATATCTGAATGTGATTGTCCTGATAGTTGTCACGGCCGTTGCCGTCGTAATCAAGGGCCGCGATCGCCTCGTCAATGTGATAGATGAGCACACCCGAACCGGGAATCAGATAGTCATACTCGCCCGTCTCTTCTTTCAGATGATTCGAGGGATACAAAAATACATTGGTAAGCGAGTCGACCCGCAGCACCGTGTCTTTTCGATCAAGCTGGTCGACCCGATTTTCGATCAGATAGTACTCTGTTTCCGAAATCGGCACACGGGCAATCTTGATGCCGCCCGAAACCGCTTCGGCTGCCACTACTCTTATGTCCGACCCCTGCCGGAAATCAACTACGGGCGAGATACCCAAATACGCCCGGCACCAGGCATCGGGATAAATCGGCATGGCCCCGAAAACTTTGCCTGCCTCGAACCCGAAATCGAGCCCGGTGCCGAAGCCATTATCATCCATGAGCGAAAAATCGCCGACCTGCGACAGAAACGAATTGGTGGCATAAATATCCGGAAGACCGAGTTGGTGACCGAATTCGTGCGCCATCACGGCGTTAAGCGCCACCGGACGATTGTCCTGGGACACCGCCTCTGGCATCATCAGTCCTTCTTTGACAAAGTAGCTGCCGCCGTTGACGGCTACCGAGTCAGTCCAGAATTTGATAAATCCGGTGAACAAATCGCTGCAGGTAGGCGGAAATCCTATATCATTTTGCCTATCTGCGCCGGCGTGAAACAGGAAGATGGCATCATACTGCGAAAAGTCGATTGTCGGATGCCCCGCATCTACGATGTGCGCGCTGTCGGCCTTGTGAATGCAATCGACGAAATATCTCTCAAGCCCAAGTACGATTGAGTCACGGTCGAACTCGCACGCGCCATAGTATGACATCGGGTGCGCCAATTGGTAGACCGAATCCTTTCCCGGCGGAAAGATGTCCCATTTCAGATTGATTTTTCCTTCCGACACCCAATACCAGTAGTAGTTCAGCGCCCGCATGTGGGCGTTGAAATAGTCGGCGTTGTGCGGCGGCGGATCGACCCAATGTCCTATTGCGTTGTAATAGTTGGCAGAGTCTGTTGAATCGGAAAGCGGAGCCGACAAATCCATCACCCCGCGACCCGTAGTATTGGGATCATCGGTTGATTCGTACTGGAAATTGTATCGCAGCACCAGACAACGCAGCGTATCCCCCGCCGCGCTGAGTGTGCTTGTCGGCAGCGACCACGAATGCGCGCGCGAAAGTCCTTTGAGCTTCAGCCCAAGATCGCCGGGCGACGACGTCAGACACTGACGCGCCACATGCGAGGGCTTCGGGTCATCGGATTTCACCCGAACACCCGACAGCAGTTTATCTTCAGCAAAAGCCGACGTGACCAGCGCTAAGGCGCCGGCCACGACCGCTCGTAGAATGAATCCCTTCCTATGTCGATTCACGACTCCTCGTCAGGTCAGCCGACTACAATGTGACAGCCATCGACACGCGCAGTGTGTTGGCCAGTGCCAAGTCACTATTGCTCGGAATATACGCAAAGTCAAACCTGAATTTCTTCATCAGGGCCAAACCGGCGCCGAGGGTGATCGTCTTGATCTGACCTTCCCGGTCATAAATGTACCCGACGCGCCCCGCAATGATGTTCGCGTAGACGATCTCAGTACCGCCATTCCAGATGACTTCCTTGAATTCGCGCTTGATACTCGAGACAGTGCCCGGGATAAGCTTGTTGCCTTCGGCTGTGACGAGCCAGCGGAGGTAATCAGTCTGCTTAAGCTTGTAGGCGAAGCCGATTGCCAGGTTGGTCGGCAGTGGGTCGGCTTGCGCGGCGTCGATGTACGACATTTTCGGCCCTACGTTGGTGATCGCCATACCGAGGGTGAGGCGCGACGACCAGTTGTAGAGCAAGCCGCCGTCGAGCGCGAAGCCGGTCGAAGTTCCGCTTCCCTTCTCCGCTCCCGCCCCCTGATCAGACAGGCGTGAGTAGATGAACTTGGCGGAGATACCGCCTTTGAGTTTGTTGGTCAGCGAGGTTCCGAACGACACTGAGCTGGCCCAGTCGAACGACTCGAACGTGCCGAGCGGGGTAGTTCCCTGCTCACCGGTACGCGTAAAGGTACCGTACGAGATGAAAGTCACGTTGAAGCCGATCGTCCCGAGTCCGTGGACGTGCGTCACCAACGATCCGAATTCATAGTACAGGTCGCTGGCGAGTTCTGGCAGCCATTTGGCGTGCATAAGCAGCACTTCCGACTGACTCCGTGACTGCGTCACGAGATTGCGCGGCGTCGACAGCCAGAGTTCTTCGGCGGTCGAAAACGCTCCCTGCGTCGACTGGTCACCCAGACCCTTGATCGACGAACGCGACATCTCGCCGTTTTCACTTTCGATCAGTCCCTCGTTCGTGGAAATCAGAACGCGACGTGAGTAGACACTGATCTGATTGACTTCCGCTGCCGCGACCGAGGCGCGGTTTGTCTGGCGAACTTTGATCGTCTGACCGGCGGTTAATTCGTCGCTACCAAGATCGTTCAAATCGCGGAGTATCGCCGCATGATCAACTGTGGAATCCGATTTGGATTTGATTCCCTGGGTGAACGAAGCCAGCGTCTGGCCCTCGGTGACCGTTACGTCTTTGTAACCGGGGAACGACCAGCGATTCTTGTCATAGTGCAGGATTCCGTAGTTGGTCCCCACCCAGATTTCGTCATTGAAAACCGTCAGAGCGGTGATCTTGCCCTTGAATTCGGCAAGGTACGGAACCATCACAACTTTGCCGGGCGTAAAGGCCGAAGCCGGAGTCGTAGAATCGCCGGCGTTTGAAGTTCCCATATCCTGAGGTATGGCATTGAGCTTATCCAGATACTTTTGCTGTTCGACTTTCGATCCGTAGATAGCAAATTTGCCGGCGATCGCCAGCGGCGTATCGTCGACCGCGACTGTGTACGACACCAGATTGCTCCAGTGGACGCCGTCAAAGTGGTACAGATCATTGTTTACGATGGCATAATAGTCACCGGTCTTCTGAGCCGCGACCGCCTGAACCAATCCGGCCGGAAGCCCGACCGTGTCTTTAAATTTGGAAATTCCCACGCCATCATACATGACCGCGCCGGCATCGGTGCCGATCAGCGCGGTGGTCGACAATGTGGCAAGCGAAGTTACGTTATTCGAAGGAAGTCCGTCGGCGGTACCGAATGACCGCCAGGTCCGCCCGTTATACAGCACCAATCCGTCGGTGCTGCCGACATAGAGCGCTGAACCGTTTGAGGTCAGCACCGTCGGCGTGCCGGAAATGATCGCTGAATACGGAACTTTCAAATCGAGCGGAATGAACCGGTTGCGGGCGCCGTCGACCCGGCTGAAAATCCTGTCCATATCACGCGACGACAGCTTGGCATCCTTGGCCTTGCCGTCCCACACCTGTTTGGCTTCGCGAATATTCTCCCACTTGATGCGGCACTGCGGATAAAGAGTAATAAGCGAGTCGCCGGCTTTCCGAAATTCCGCCGTGTCCCGAAACGTGCTCGGCGCTGCCGCCAGAACGTCATTCAAAAACGTCTGGAGCGCCTCTTTCGACATCAAGCTGTTCATCTCCGCAACGCGACCAATAGCTGCATCGAGCTGTTCGGGATTGTTGGCGTTGATATATTTCGAGACAATGCTATGTACGGTCTGATCAGTACGGGTCCGGAAATTTTCGGAGGTTACCCAGTTCTTGTTGTCAAAGCGCATCAGTCCTTTGGCGCCGATGGCCCAGATATCGTAGGCCAGATGCCGCTCGCCGCTGCCGCTTCCGCGAAGCGCCGCCATCGCCGTCAGCGGACGATATTCGTCGGGAACGTTGGCGTTGTCCCAGCTGCCGGAAAGCGACGAGGCCCCCAGTCCTGCCGGATTCCAGTGCGTCGCGCTGGCATCGTCGGCAATCGCTACGAACGCCTCACCCATACCGGCGGCGCGAGCCCCTGGAGCGATGCGCAAGAACAGCACCGCGGTATTGGAGATGTCGGCAAAACTGGAAGCGGCGGTACAGAGTGCCAGGACTACCGTCGCCAGTACCAGGAGTTTGCGTGATTTCATGAACAGGTCTCCTTTTGTATCAGTTAACTACTACTACTTTGCCGAATGATTCCACCGCACTGCCGCCCGAACGCGGCACCGCTGTGGCTTTATAGATATAGACACCGGTAGCAACCCGGTCGCCAACCATATCGCGGCCGTCCCAACCGATCGAAACAGCATCGTTGGGATAATTATCGGCCGACAGGTCCATTCGTTCTATTGATTTGATCTTCCGTCCCGAGAGCGTGAAGATCTCAAGGGTAAATCTTTCTGTCGGATTGGTCAGCTCAAAGTAGAACGTCGTAATCTCCGCCATCGGATTCGGATAATTCAGGAGGTTGTTAATCGCCATTTCTCCGGAACTGCTCACGACAATGTTCAAAGATTGCACCGCAAAGTTATTGGCGTTGTCCCAGGCCTTTATCTTTAGCGTATGCTCTCCCGGGGCCAAACCAACAAAAGCAAAATCGGTGCTGCCGGCTGAATAGCTATCGGGATTGTAAGAAAAACCAGCCGACAAATTGGCCAGATTATCCGGCTGATTATCGATCTCGACCGTAATCCCATGCCCCAAACCGCTGGTGAGATTTATCCCCGACGGATCAGTCAGATTGACTATCAGCTGCTCAGAATGCAGGACATGATCGCCGCTGACAAAGTTCGATCGCCCGCTTACGCGGTAGGTAATTGCCGGGCCGGTCGAATCGGTCGACACCGCCGCTGAGTTCTTGATTGGCAGTGAATCAACCACGCCGATGGCATCGGTTACCGTGTCGGCAGTGGCGTACACTTCAATGCGGGCGCTCTTGCCGCCGAAATTGACATCGAGCGGTGTTACGAACTGAAAACTAAATTGACCGGCGCTCACAGCAATCGAGCCGTGGTAAATGCTCGGACCGCTTACGGAATAATCGACGACCTGATCGGTGCCGGCCACTTTGTGGCTGCGGGCACGGTCGCTGTCGTAGACATCGACATACGCAGTCCCGTCGTAGGCCAGCGTGGCTCCGAGCTGATCGACGACGCGTCCGGTCACTGTCTCCACACCGAGCGCCGCAAGTGAATCCGGTCTCTGCGTAAATTCGATTCCCCTCTGGGGAATTCCAAGCCGGACATACGGATCGCCGAACAACAAATATGCCCGGTCGTTGGCCCGTGAAAACGGAGTACCGCCGGAATACTGGCGGGCGACTTTGCCGGCAAAGAGCGCCTCGCACATCGAAATTCCGGTGTCGCCCATAAGATGCCGGTAGACTTCCTTGCTCAGCGCGGCATTGTCAAACGAGTACACCAAACGTTGGGCCGCGACTACTCCGATCGCCCCGCGGTTCGCCATCGCCAGGAAATCTTCTCCCATCGATTCACGACGGGGGTCATCGAAGTGATTGATATCACAGGAGGCGGCGAAAACCAGCGGCAGACGGCCGTCATTATTCAATCGCGTCAAATCTGAAGTACGTTTCAAAATTCGTTCGTGCGCCCAGACATCGGGATTGCCGTGCCCAACATAATTTACTACCAGCGCGCCTTTGTTAATCTCGTCGATAATGGCATCGTTGACTGACGGGCGTTCACCGTTGACGATCGGATAATCCCATTCGTACAGGCGCTTAAGATGCAGCGTGCGCGGAATAAATCCTCGCTCCAGTGCCAGCGCATCGGTGACATGGAATCCCTGCGTATTGTCGGCCCCGGCGAACTCATCGTCGGCGACCGAAAGCACATTCTTGCGCCAGACGCCGCGACCGGCGCTTGATTCATACTGCTTGATCTTAGCGATGATCGCCCGAATCTCCGAGGAACTCTTCACCGGCCAGCGCGCGGTCAGCATATCAAAGCCGCGGTCGCCGGGAAAGGTCGTGTCCGAATCCAGCAGACCATAATTGCCGAAATAGACATAGTTATCGTCGCCGCCGCGCGGATCGAACGAGATCGGCATATTGTACGACGGCACATAATTCGGCTCGGTGCCGCCCTGATGATTCAGGTAATCGAAATTGGCGTCGCCGACAAACAGCACCGCCGAGGGCGCCGGAGCGTCATAGCTTTCATATGCGAATTTCAGATAGTCGCGAATCGCGGTCGGGTCGAAGATTCCCCACGAAAAATTGTCCATGATGTCGTCTACCGAGACCACGCGGCAAGACTTGCCGCTCTGCGCCCGATACGCGACATATTCGCCGACCGCCGAGGCAAACTGCGGAATGGTCACAACAATCAGGTCGGTCTGCGACAGATTTGAGTAGAGATCAACGGGCGCAATTTTTTGAATTGATACAGGCGTCTTCACCTGATTCGACGAGATTGCAAAGAGGCGATTCGGCTCACCGGCATTTAGACCGGCCTCAAAAGTCACTTTGCCGCCGCTTCGTTGCGCGTTAGTGACAAGCGTAGGGCGCGACAGACTGTCGATGA
>CAYVWS010000060.1:0-7076 GCA_964455535.1 uncultured Ignavibacteriales bacterium
CGACTTCGAACCCAGATCGAAATCATACGCCATCCCCATGCGGAACATCATCGGGAGATTGTACGAATTGAGATCGACCGACGCGCCGATCGGGTAGTTGGAGCCGTTGCCGTTCTGATCGTCATACGGCACCGTCAGGTCCGGCCCGCTGAATTTGAGCTGCGGCCCCATGTTGGTGATCGCCAAACCCAGGCGAAGGGAGCGAAATCCGGTCCAGAGCATCGTTCCAAAGTCCAGGCCGAACCCCGACGATTTTTCAAGGTGAATCCGTTCGCCGATATAGCGAACCGTGCCGCCAAACGCGAATGTCGAGGTCATCTGCCGGGCAAACGATAAGCCGATCGCGAAGGACCCGGCAGTGTACTGCTGGCCGTTTCCTTCCTGATTTTCAAAGGTGTAGATCGGCTGGCTCCCCATGGATAGAACAGTCGCGGATGCCCCGAAAACACCTACGCCCTCGAAGTTCTTGGCGTAGCCGACATAGTTCAGATTGATATCAAGCAGATAGTTCACGTTGGTAAAGCTGATCGCGCTGCCTTCGACCCCGACCAGGCCCGCCGGATTCCAGAACATCGCGTAGACATCGCTGGTGGTGGCTACGCCGGCTTCGGCCATGCCCTGATAGCGGGAACCGACTCCGATTTTCAAAAACTGCGCGCCGGCCGATCCGACTTTCGTTTGTTCGGCGAAGGCGTCTGCGACCGGAAGCAATACGAGTAATATGAGAATGAGTCTTTTCATATCGGCTTCCCTACTTCATGATCGCCATGCGGCCAAGTTTTGTACCATACGGTGAGTCGACATGGTAGATGTATACTCCCGAGGAGATTTCTCGGCGGTCACTGCTCAGCAGATCCCAGTTTTCGGTACCGTCGACACCGTCGTGACTAAGCGTATTGACCAGATCGCCCGCCAGCGTGTAAATGCGAATGGTGCACTTGTCCGGGAGATTGACAAATTGCAGGACTTTTTCGCCGTTCAGGTCTTCGACGGCCGAATTGTAGCGACCGAAGTACGGATCCGGCAGCGTATGAATCCGGCCCAGACTGTTAGTCGCGGCAGCGGCGTTGACGCCGTCTACTTTGAAAGCAAATTCGTCATCGGGACCGTTGACCGGGGCGCCTTCGATAGTGAAGACATCGCCGGGCTGCGGGTTCCATGAGGCGGCGTCGAAGCGGAAGGCCCAGCCATACAGATACGGAAACGCTTCAGAGGTCAGGTCAGCCGCGGAGTCGTAGGGATAGTCGACGATGATAACCGTGCTGCCCGGTCCCCATGTGCCGGATGTCGATGTATTTGCCAGCGACACGCGTTGATTGGTAGTGGTATTCCAGACTTCATATGGAATGCGTGTCTTGGGGTAGGCAGTTTCATCGAACCCTTCCCACACCGAAGTCGCGGTGGTCGAGTCGCCTGTATATCTGATTTCGAAATTGGCTCGTATCTTACCGTCGCCGAAGTGGTAGCTGTCGTCACTGGTAATGACCGGGATGACCGATCCCAGGAAAACCGACAGAGCCATCGTCGTGTCGCCCGGTGTCGCAAAGCCGGTCTGGTCATATCCGCGCGGCTCACGCAGGCCGTTGTTCACGACGATTCTCAGTCCTTCGCCAACCGGATAGAGATTTTCGTCGACATTTTCCATCGTCTGGTCTTTCAGGACCGTATCGCCGGTGGTCACATTTACCAGATGCCAATACGTCTGCTCGGGTGAATCAGTGAAAACGACTTTGTAGTCCGAGCCGGTCAGCGAGGCCGGATCGAAAACTGTCGGCTTGATCGAACCGTCGGAAATCGGATTGATAGTCAGCGATGAATGCCGAACGGTTGCGGCAGCGTCATAGAACCCGGCCGGATTGGTGCGAGGAGTGGCCGAGACAACATTTCGGGCTGAGTTGGGTGACCCGAATCCGGATTGTAAGACATCGACCAGACCCGGCTCGCCGGCATCATAGGCCGACAGACAATACCAGTAATCCACGCCATTAGACAGGCCGGTATCGATAAACGTATGCGGCATCGGCTCGCCCGGCGCGCCGGCCGCAAAGTTGGCAAGCGGGACATAGTCGATGAGCAGGCAATCATTCTTGTTAGTAAAATCGATCTCGCCCCAGCTCTTGCCCTTATTGGCAGAGCGATAGAGCTTGTATCCCCGGAAATCATTCGCTCCGGTCAGCGGATCAACGCCGACTTCGGATGTGTCGGTCCATCTCAGATAATTTCTGCGATCTCCGGCCGTCACCGACAAGAACGGAGTGGTCGGCGGCTGCGGGCCGACATAGTGGGCGTCGTAGAGCGTCTGCGCCATCTGCGCGTTGGCTCGAAAAGTCGCTTCATCTTTTCCGGCGATGATCGCAAAGACGACGCGAATTGTAGAGTCGGCCATGAAATTGATCCCGCGCGTGCACTGCACATAATATTGATCCGCCGGCGGAATCGAGCCATCGAATTCGGTACCGTCGATCATCTCGTACTTACCCGGATCGTATTCGGGCACAAGCGCCCAGTCGCCGGTACGAAACGATGTCATACCGATGCCCTGCGGCGTTTCAATAAACTTTGTGCCCATGATTCCGGTGGGTGATTTCCAACCCGGATCGTACCCATCGGCATCATATATCCAGGCCAGATTCTGAGCTGAATCCGACCCGACCAGATCGTCGGTCTGACCGTTCTGACCAAGCTGTTCATTCGCGCCGACATCGAGATCGACATACAGCCCAAAGGCAAAGTTGTTCAGGTCGGCGCCGGAATTGTTTTTTACGTCGAGGATGACGTACATCAGATCCTGATTGTAGCAGTAGTTCCATTGCAGGACAGTCTGTGTCATTTCAATACCGATCAGCGGAGCGCCTTCGGCAGCATCATTGAATCGATAGTGTGACTCCTGCAGCGAAGTCGGGCCGCCCGGGAAGAACTTCGTATAGTTTCCGGCCACAAGTTGCGAGTCGCGGTTGTTCCAGACCTGGTTGTATGCGTAGGCGTTGGAGTCGAAATCCCACACTCTCCAGCCCTGCGCCGGGTTTCCAAGCCCCGCGCCGACGGTGTCGAACGGATTGTAGCCATAGTAGCGGCTGGTGTCGGTCGAGAGGTAAATCTTGTATGATTCGCCGCCGTTGATACTATCTGGCACGCCCTGAAAATCTTCATAGGTGTCGGCGACCAACGTATCGGCGCCGACAATTGCACCCATCCAGTATTTGATTTCTGCAAGGTAATGGTGGTTACTTCCGCGCGGCCATTCACCGGACGGGAGTCCCTGCCAGTCATAGCCGCCGATATATCCCCAGTTGTCAACGGTGGTCGCAATATTGCCGAAATCCTGTACGACCTGATCGATGGTCACCGGCGAGGGAATCAATCGCGGCGGATTGCCGTCGGGACCGATCCCGTTGCCCTGCGGAGCGGGGCGAGCTGAAATGGTGCCTGCGCCGATCAGAAGCATCGCCGCGACGGCGCAACCGAATTTCATTGTCGAGTTCTTCATGTCTTTCCCATTCCCTCTCAGAAGCTGTATTCCAATCCCAACCGGGCGGTGCGAGGCGCCGAGTAGTTCTGAGGATCGCGATCGTACAGTCGATCGAGACTATTGAGCAGATTTTCGTTAAGCGCAAGCGAGGTCTGCCGCACATTATCGTCATCGGGCAAACCGGTGCGCGAGTAGACCCCCATCACGTTGTGGCGATTAAACAGGTTGTCGATGTCTAAGAAGAACGTGATCATCTTGCCCGACGAACCCAGGTGCCAGTCTTTGTTGAAGCGCATGTCGACAGTGGAGTAAGCCGGCAGGCGGCCCTCGTTGCGCGCGCCTACCCGATTCCCCTTGTCGTCGGCTTTGGTATACGGCAACCCCGAACCGAGTGAGCCGACGAAAGTGAGTCCCCACGATCCCGGAACTGGTACGCCGAAGAGATGACCTTTCCAATTCTGCGGGAAACGCATTTCAAAGACCGCGGTCAGCGTATGCCGCTGATCGAAATCCAGCGGGTATTCGGTGACCGGCGCCAACACGTCCTGAGTCGACGTCAGGTAGGTGTAGTACGGATCAAGCGCGTTGGAACCAATGCCCCGCGCTACCATATATCCGTACGACAACGAACCGCTGACAAAGCCGTTTAACTTCAGGCGCTGAACTTCAATGTCGATACCGGTGGCCGAACCATAGTCGTCATTGGTGAAATAGGTGATCGACGTGCCCGGAATTTGGGACAGCCGACGCGTCGTCACCAGGTCCTTGATGTCTTTATAGTAGGCAGTGACATCGAGGCGCAGATAGTCGCCGACCAAGTGATCCAAGCCGAGTTCGTACGAAACCGTCTTTTCGGGTTTCAGATCGGGGTTGCCGACCAGCGGCAAACCGGTGGAAATATCACCCGCTAAGTTGATATACAGATACCGATAAATCGGCGTCTGGTAGTACACACCATAGTTGGCGTGCATGACCGTCTTTTCAGAGACCGGGAACGAGATTCCGAAGCGCGGCGCGAGCCGGGATTTCGTTTTGGCGTCAACCCACTTGGAGTCGATGGAATCGACCTGATTGGTGCGTTTGATCGCGGTCAGCTTGTTGTATGAAATATCCGGATCGTGCAGATCAAAGCGCGCGCCGACATTGATCACAAACTGCTGGTATTCGAGCTTGTCCTGAAGATACGACGACGCATAGGTCGGACGGCAGTCGTAGAATTCGGTGTACGGCTGGCTATTGAAGAACTGCTTGGAATCGCGTTTGACGTGATACCGGTCGTACTCGACGCCAAATTTGAGCTGGTTGGTTTTGCTGATCTGCTGCACCCATGTACCCATGATCGTATTGTTGGCCGACTTGCGATATGAATAGGTCGGATCGAAACGATCACCGAGCAGAAAACCCGTCAGCTCATATTCATTATTGTAGTCAAGATGGTCGAGATAATTGTGGTCATGCACCGTGCCGTTATAGACACCGTTGGCGTCTTCGGAATAACCCGGCCAGTCGCGCCAGTAGACACCCAACAAATGCTCAGGTGAGGTCAGCGTCGAGGTCGAGAAACGATTTACCGTAAGCGACCAAATCGTTCGCTCGCTCGGCGTATAGTTGGCGGTCAGTCCGGCCAAATAAGATTCCGCGCGCTTGACCGGAAGGCCGTCGAGATTAAAGTCGAACGAGGCCCCGTTCTGATCGCGGTGCCGGTAGATCGCGCCGTGATCTTTCGAGTATGACAAGTCGGCGCGAAGGCGAAGCTTGGGCGCCGGCTGTGCCGACAATTTCGCCGATGTGGTAAAGATCTTGTCGTAGTCGTGAGGCAGGAAGGAATAGTCGCGCAGATATTCACCGGCCGCGAAGAACGAATAGCGGTCATCGGCGAGTCCCGGAAGCGGACCCGACAAGTTGAAACTCACCGCGCGATTGCCGGACGTGCCGAATTTCTCCCAACTGCCGGTCGTGACATCATAAGAGTGCGTTGCACCCTGATATGATCGAACGTTGCCCTTATAGGCCGAGCCGCCTTCGCGCGTCACGGCGTTCACCACGCCCGATAGCGCCTCACCGTATTCGGCGGTAAATCCGCCGGATGTCAAAGTGAGTTCTTCGATGGCCGTCGGCACGATGCGCATTCCCGCCTGAGCCACAAACGGGTCTTGAATGGAGAATCCATCCAGATAATAGGATACTTGTCCTGAACGACCGCCGCGAATATGCAGCTCTTCGGTCTTGTCAACGACAACACCCGGATAGTTTGTCAGAATCGACTGAACCGAATTAATATTGGGCAGGTTGCGAAGCCGGTCGGATGTAAAAATCATACTGGACGCGGTCTGGTCTCGTTGAATGACCGGGGCCTGCGCCCTAACGATAGTGGGTTTTTTGATTTCCACCGCCGACTGCTCAATTTCGAAGTCAACGGGTGTGGTCAAGTCGACCAGAATTCGCACGTCCTTTTTGACCATCGTCTGAAAGCCCACGTAGGTCACGGAAAGGTCGTACGATCCGACCGGTACATTAATAATGAAGTACTCGCCGTCGTCGTCAGTCTTGGTGGCGAGGTTGGTACCCTCTACCCGTATGGTTGCTCCGGCCAATGGAGACTTGGCATCGGCATCCCGGACAACACCGGAAATCTTTCCCAGTACGCCTGCCAACGCGGGCTGAGCAGTGGTCACCAGAATGACCAGCGCCGCCGTCCAAAGCGCTTTTTTGTCGATCATGGTTCTCAATGTTTCTCCAATTGATTGAGATGATATCCCGCTTCATTGGCGCTCGTCTCTGTCACCGCAGAAGACCGGGTATTCACATAGCAGTATCGACACACGGGAAAATCTCTTAACCGCGCCAAAGATTTATTTTTGCCCAAAAGCGCCCAAACTATGCGGTTTTCTGCTGCGACCCTTAAGGACAAGCGAATAATCCCGATAATCTATCTGAATACCTTGCGACGATTTGGCGAAGCGCCCATAAGCGAGCGCCACGTCAATTCGTTACGGTTCAATTTGATTGGACGTATGAACTTGCGCTGTAGCATTCGACACATCATTCTATCATCGACATTCTTATTGGCAATGCCGCTTGTCACTCACGCCCAGCGAGTGATTGTGCTGTCGGTGGATACGGCAACTTCCACGATGCGTACGATCTCCGGCTGCAAGGGTGTCGTTACGAGCGAATTCGCGGGCGCTGAATTTGTCCACTTTGTGATTCCGGACGATGCCTCGGCGCGCCAGCGTATCCTCGACTCGGCCGCTAAGCTCGGACCGAAAGCGATCCTGGCTATTGGAACCTACGCGACGCAGATCGCGCAGGCCAATTTCCCGAAAAGCCCGATTGTTTTTTCATCGGTGATGTATCCGGTGGTCTCCGGATTCGTCAAATCGATGAACGCACCGGGCGGCAACACCACCGGCGCGTCGCTGACGATTGCTCCCGACATTCAATTCAAATATTTCAAGCGTATCGTGCCAAATCTCAAGACAATCGGGGTGTTGTATTCGCCGAATACGGCCTCGCTGATCCCCTCATCGAATGTCGTGGCCGCCGATCTGGGTTTCCGACTTGTTTCTATTCAGGTAGGCAGTGAGCGTGATCTCCCCGCCGCGCT
>CAYVWS010000060.1:7176-14101 GCA_964455535.1 uncultured Ignavibacteriales bacterium
GATATCATCTGGTTTCACTACAACGAGCAAACCGCCCAGCGCCTTGGCATAACCGTGCCGAAGGATCTGGTGGCCATTGCCAAGGAGGTCTACCGATGAGACTCCTCCCCGGCAAATTGACCGCCAGTCTGCGCACTCAATTTATTGTGCCGATTTCCATCATGCTGGTGCTGAGCATGCTGGTTATCAGCGGCTACCTCATCCGCCGTCAGTCGGAAAGCTATCTTCGCGAACTTGAATCCCGCGGCCAAACAATCGCTCAGATGCTCGCGATCAACGCGGAAAGCGGCGTGCTGTTCGGCAATCCGCGTGAACTGGAAAACACGCTTCGCGTGATCGCAGAATTCAACGTCGTGCAGTACGCCTCGATCGTTAACCGCGACGGGAAACTATTGGCTGAAGTCGGCCAGCGCGCCGGAACCGAGCTGAACACGCAGGCGTCGCTGCCGATGCTCGAAGACTCGACCAGCGGTGTCCGCAGTCGGTACGTCACCGACACCACCGGAAGCGATATTCTCGTGGTTGCGGTGCCGGTCCTGACTCACAAGACGACGATGGATATGGAACACCTCGGGATTACCGACGGTGTCAATCTGTCGGAGGCGGGGGCCGACGATGTTGAAGAAATCGGCACCATCGAACTTTGGCTATCGACCGCGACCGTGTCGCAGTCGATTCAGGAAGCCCAGATGGCGGTCATTTTCCTGACGGTCTTTGTGCTTCTTTTTGCCGTGCTGGTGATCGCCGTCATAGTGAGCGCTATTACCCATCCCCTGACCGACCTGGTCACCGTTACCGATCAAGTCGCGAAAGGCGATCTGAATCAAAAAGTGGAAATCGACCGCGGTGACGAGATCGGTCATCTCGCCCGGACCTTCAATGAAATGATTGTGTCGCTGCGGCAGTCGCGCGACGAAATCGAGCAGTACAACCGCACCCTGGAAGGCAAGATCATCGACCGTACCCGCCAGCTCGAAGAAGCGCAGAATGCGCTGATCCAATCGGAAAAGATGAGCGCAATCGGTCAGCTCGCGGCGGGCGTCGCCCACGAGTTGAACAACCCGCTTGGCGGCATTCTCGGTTACGCCCAGTTTACGCTTGAAAAACTGCAGAAGAACGATCCGACGAAAACGACCTCGCGCGAAGTTGAGAGCTATATTCGGTATATAACCGACATCGAAGTGCAGGCGCGCCGCTGCAAACAGATCGTGCAAAACCTCCTACGTTTCTCGCGCTCATCGCGGACCCTCGAACTCGAACCGGTCGATCTGAACAAGGTGATCGAGGAAACGGTCACTTTCATGGAACACCAATTGCACATGAATCAGATCGAACTGAAACTGGAGCTTGAGCCCGCGCTGCCGCTGGTTCAGGGGAACGCCGGTCAGCTGCAGCAGGTCTTCACCAATCTGTTGATCAACGCCATGCATGCCTCCAAATCGGGTTCGTCGATCACCATCGTTTCGCGCTACTCTCCGTCGGTGGGAGAATTCGGCGGCGCGGTCGAGCTGCATTTTATCGATCAGGGACACGGCATCGCTCAGGAGAATGTGAAAAAGATCTTCGAGCCGTTCTTCACGACCAAAGAAATCGGCAAAGGCACCGGCCTTGGTCTTTCGATCAGCTATGGCATCATCAAGGAACATGGCGGCGAAATCACTGTGACATCGGAGGTTGGCCGCGGTACAACGTTTACCATCGTCCTGTCAGTGCAGAAAATGTCGGCGACTGCCGATACTATCACGAAGGTGAACGATGTAACCCGCAACATGCCTAACTAACTACCTACTATATGTCCAGCCCCGCCAAGACCATACTCATCGTTGACGATGAAGAGATCATCCGCGACTTCTTAAGCGAAGTCCTTGAAGATTACGACCTCACCCTCGCGTCCGACGGCGACGAGGCGATTTCACACCTTTCGCAGAAGAAATTCGATTTGGTGATTACCGACCTGCGCATGCCGCGGGTTCCGGGTGAAGAGGTTGTCAAGGCGGCCCGAGCCGCCGATGCCGACGCCAAAGTGATCGTTATCTCCGGCTACTCGAGTCTTTACACCGTCAGCCAGAGTGTCCGCAACGGCGCCTGTGCCTTTTTGTCCAAACCGTTCAGCATTAAAGAGCTGATGCAATCGGTCTCCACCGCTTTGGCGGGCTGATACCATGGCGCGAATTCTTGTCATAGACGATTCAACCGTGATGCGCAATCTGCTCCGAGAATTTCTCGAAAGCGAAGGGCACGAGGTTGATCTCGCCATCGACGGCGAACAGGGCACGACGATGGCTCTGGCCGGCGATTACCGCATTACGTTTTGCGATCTGCACATGCCCCGCCGCAACGGTGTGCAGGTCTACGACACCGTTGCCCCCCACAAACCGCAGCTGAATTTCGTATTTACCGATTCCATGCCCGACGCCGACACCGACCGACTGGCCGACTCAGACCGATTCTTCGTCCTCCGAAAACCGTTCGATTTGCAGCAGGTGCGCCGAGTTCTTCAAACGCTGATCTCCGGAGCGGTCGCGCATGATATCTCTTCCTGATCAATCGCCGAACGTGTTGGTTGTCGACGACGAGTCAATCGTCGTGTCGCTCATTCGCGACACCTTAGAAGATGAACGTTTTAACGTCCGCACGGCCTCAACCGGCTCTCAGGCCCTTGAACTGATCCGACAACAGCCGGTCGATCTGCTCATCTCCGATATCCGCATGCCCGGCATGACCGGGATCGAACTGGCCAAAGCCACGCGGGAGCTGATTCCCGACGTAGCCGTCATTTTTGTCACCGGATACGCCGACCTCAATTCAGCCAAAGATGCGATCCAGCAGGGCGCCTACGACTATATCATGAAGCCGTTCGAACTTGACGAAATCCGGATCGCGGTTCACAAGGCGCTCAAGAGAAAGACCGAAGACTCGGCGCGCAAATCCGAATCAAACCTGACCAGTCTGTCGAAAATGAGCACACTGCTCTTCTCGGCGGGCGATGTCACCTCGCTGATCAGTTCCACCCTGCGTTTTATGATGATGCAGCAGCAGGCCGATCAGGGTATGGCCGTGGTCTATGACCGCGAAAATCGTAACCTGTTCCGCGTCTCCATCACCAACGACAAAAGCGCCGATTCCCGACTGGCTGCCGAGCCGATTTCTGAGGCCCTCAAAAATATCTCTATCGAGGCCTGGGGTGAAACAATTGTCATTGACGGATGTCTCGGACATCCGGTAGGAAAAGCGCTTCTGGAAGCCGGCATTTTGCCGGCGGTCGCCCCCGAGTGGCGAGGTGAAACACAACCCGTGCTCTTCATCCCCATCACGCGCCCCGATCGGTGGTATGGCTGGGCGGTGCTCGGGTTCCACTACAGCCCCGATTCGCTTCAATCGGCCAATCACAAGTATCTCGATATCGCCGCCTCACAGCTGGCCATTTCGCTTGAAAACCTCGCGTTGCTTCGCGATTCTCAACGGGCGTATTCGACGCTCAAAGAACTTCAGGAACAAACGATTGAGCTGGAAAAGATGGCCACCCGCGGCGTGATGTCCGCCGAGATCGGCCATGAGATGAATAACTTCCTGGCTGTTGTCGCCGGCAATCTTTCACTGTTGCAGGTGAACGTCAAGAAACAGAAATTCGATCAAGTCGAGCGGTATGTGACGGCTATTAATGACACGGTCCAGAAAATGACGGTCTTCACCCGCAATCTCA
Organism: uncultured Ignavibacteriales bacterium; assembly: GCA_964455535.1. Lineage (GTDB taxonomy): Bacteria > Zixibacteria > MSB-5A5 > GN15 > FEB-12 > JACRAV01. The sequence continues at coordinate 10,880 of CAYVWS010000060.1, forward strand.
TGGACCTAACTCCCATGTCGTCGGAAAAGGCCATGCTGTCGTTTGACAAACTTCTGACCGAAGTCCTCAACTACGTCCGGCCACAGAAGCGCTTTCGCGGTATCGATATCTCCGCCCCCTCCCAGTATCCCGAATTGCCGTTCAAGGGTGACGCAATTCAGATTCAGCAACTCTTGTACAATCTGTTCAATAACGCCGCCGACGCCATGCTTCAGTCAGCGACACGGAAGATCACCGTAGATCTTCGGCGGGCCTCCGATCAGCCGCACTTTGTCTTTTCCATCGCTGATACCGGGATCGGTTTTGATCCGGAGAAAGTCGCGAAAGCATTTCAGGAACGCTTCACCACCAAGCCAACCGGTCACGGTTTCGGATTGGTGGTCTGCAAGCGGATTATCGAAAATCATGGCGGCGCGCTGGAGTTGAAATCGCAACCCGGCAAAGGCGCCGAGATCTCAATCACCTTCCCGATCTACTCGAAGCTCGACGACACCGATCCTGAGAAAACGGATCGTCAGACCGCGGCCGCCATGGCCTGAGCCGGTCTTGTCACAATCACATCAGACTTTCTGAAATTTCCGGCTTCCCCGCTGCGTCAATTCCATCCCTTTTTGGCAAAGGGGACAAGCCGTCGGCTCCCAGCTTTCGGCGCTGACTTTGGTAAGCGGAAAGAACGGATAGTCAAATCCCGGATGGCTCTTCCCCGACCGGTCGAGAAATACGCCCACTCCGACAATATTCGCCTGATATGTTTTGACAAGCTCAATCACTTCGTGCACCGATGTCCCGGTGGTCAGGACGTCGTCGACGATGACAACTCGCTGTCCCGGTTCGAGCGAAAACCCGCGCTTGAAGACCCGCCCGCCGGAATCTCCCGCCTCGGCGTATATCGATTCGATACCCATATATCGGGCGACATCGTATGCTATAATGATCCCACCGGTGGTCGGACCGACTACTACTGTCGGTTTAGCCGGCGCAAATTTCTCCGCCATCGCTTTGCAGATTTGTGTGCAGATAGCGGGATTTTTCAGCAGCGTAAATTTCTCGTAGTAGACATCCGAGTGCCGGCCCGAAGTCAGCTTGAAATGACCATGTAAAAGCGCGCCGGAATCGGTGAATAGTTTCATCACATCTTGTTCGTTCATACATCCTCCGAAATCACCGCCATAGCGACGGCGTGATTCTTCTCGTGGCTTATCGATACCAGTGTCCGCGCCGTGCCGACCCGGTCGTTGACTTCGCGACTGAAAACGGTCTGCGGAATACCGTTGGGGCCTGATACAATTTCGATCTGCGAATAGGCCGGGCGATCGACCAGATAGTTTCCAAGCGCTTTGATGATCGCCTCTTTGCAGGCGAAGCGTCCGGCCAGATACTGGACGCGATCCTGGCGTCGGTCCAGAATTTCTTTTTCGCGACTACCTAATATCCGGTTAATGAATCTGTCTCCGTAGACGCGCACAAGTCGCTCGACTCGGGCGGTCTCGACGATATCAACGCCGATTGCAGTTACCATAGGAGGGTCAAGATATACGCTGGCGCGGCGCAGTGCAACCGGTCGCAAAAAATCTGTTGCTCCACGTTATAGAACCGGACTATACTGAGTCAGATAGGAAAACGGAGAGAGACGAGCCATTTGAAAATCTCTTACACCTATCTTATGAAGGTCGCCTCTTCGCGCTGAGCAACCGCCGTGACCCGGTGCATAACCGATAGCGAACGCAAAATGCCGCAAGTGGCTGTGAAAACCCTTTACCGTTGGTAAAGTGGAGTTTTTTCAAATTGCATGCTCTCTCTCCAAAACGACAAAACCCGCCGGCTGGCGGGTTTTTTTAAAAATCACTCCGGATTTGTTTAGAGTTTGCTGTCCCTGATCACTTCTTTGATCGCGGCTTCGTAATTTGAAACTGAATGAACGGGCGAAATCAACAGGAAGTAACATTCCTGCCCGAGAGAAACGAAATACAGGCGGTCCTGTTCTACCTCGTATACGCCCTGCTCATGGCCTCCTCCCGGAAGTTCAGAAAAGATTGCCAGCACATCGCGCAGATTTTTGAACACGAAGCTGAATTGCTTTTTGAATTGTTCGGTAGTTTCAGTCCCGATGAAATTCCCGTCGTAGTCTAAGTGATAGAGCTTGCGCACACCCGGAATCTGACTCAGCCGTTCAGGCATCGACATCGGCTTTTCGTTTTTCCCTTCGGGCGTAAAACTGCTGGTCAGTTTCATCGCTGCTTCCGGCGAAGCCGACTGGAGAATATCGACGACTTCGATATGCTGACGTTTCATGCCGATTTCGATCGAGCGCTGCTCTTCGAATGATGCAATTTCATGATCCAGCACCCGCTCGATTTTGTGCAGCACCTGGCCTTCTTTGAGAATTGTGGTCGTGATGCGCGGATTGGGGCGAACGGCATACTCAGTCTGCACTTGCAGTGCAAGGTTGCCCTTGCGCACAAGCGAGGTGCGTCCCGCCGGTATGAAACTGCTTACAGCCATAAGTATAAACGTAGCCGGTTGCCCGCTACTCTACCCAATATCGGCAGATTTAGCAATTAGAATAGCCGCAGGAAGCGCAGTGGTAACAGCCGGAATCGAAGGTCATCGGCTCAGCGCATTCCGGACAGATTTCGCTCTCGACGACGGGATCGGAACTTGCGGGCTTACTTGGGACGGATGACGATTCAGTTCGTATTTCATCGGGGCAGAAATGCCGCCCCAGTACCTGGGCGATGGCGTCGGGAATCGAAAATATCCGGGCTCCGTCGGAATAGACCTGACTTGACCCGCCGATTCCCCGTAACTGCCGGACGATTTCGCCGACCGGTACGCCGCCGCGGAGAGACAGCGAAATAAGCCGGCAGATCGCCTCGGTGTCGGCCATAGTCGTGTAGCCGGACTTGCCGATGGTAGCAAAGACTTCAAAGGGACGGCTGTCTTTCACGTTGACCGTGACGTACAAATTGCCGTATCCCGTCGCGATTTTCTCAGTGAATCCGCTTAACACTGCCGGACGTTTCTCGACGGGACTCGCAGAGACAGCCGACGGCTGAGAGCTTGAGAAGCTGGACAACACTTGATTGGGGCGGGAATTGTCGCGATAGATGGTCGCCCCTTTGCAGTTCAAATCGTACGCCAATTCGAAAGCGGCACGGACATCGTCGCGGGTCGCCGACTCGGGGAAGTTGATCGTTTTGGAGACCGACGAATCGCAGTGCT
>CAYVWS010000061.1:0-9982 GCA_964455535.1 uncultured Ignavibacteriales bacterium
GAAGTCATCGGGCGAGTAGCAACTGATCGTGAGGGAGTAGTCAACTCCCAATCGCATGCCGGTTTTGATTATCTCCGCCTTAGTCATATCCACCAGGGGAGCCGAAATAGAAACCGGATTTCCTTCGACACCGATGCGGGTCGCCAGTCGCGCGGTTTGCGCAAACGACTCAAGAAATTCCGGCCGACAGTCCGGATAGCCGGAATAATCAATCGAGTTGGCGCCGATCAAAATCTGATCTGCTCCCGACACTTCGGCCCAGGCCAGCGCCAGCGACAAAAAGATCAAATTGCGGGCTGGAACATAGGTCGGCGGGATTGAAGATCGGTCGCCTGCCGCGCCATCCATCGGTACGTGAATGCTATCAGATGTCAAGGCCGAGCCGCCGATCGAACGCAGATCAATCTTTTGGATGTCGTGTCGCTCCGCGCCGATTGATTTGGCTACCGCTCTGGCCGATTCCAGTTCGATCTTGTGTCGCTGACCATAGTCAAAGCTGAGCGCGAAAACCCGGTCGCCGCGATCCTTTGCGATGGCCAATGTGGTAGCGGAGTCTATCCCGCCGCTCACCAGGACGATGCTTGTCAACTTTGTCGCCGGAGTCATCCTCACAATATACCGCTCCCGGCGGAAAAGGGAAGGGTCGGCCCGGTTGATTCTCGGCCGCCGTTGGCTATATTGACGCCGATGAGTCAGGAACAGAGTTACGAGGGACGGCAGGATGATATCCGCAACTGGGTCACCCCGCCGATTGAGACGTTTAGAAATATCTACCCCGACCGGGAGTACGAAATCCGGATGCAGACCGCCGAATTTACCTGTGTCTGTCCGAAAACCGGCCTGCCCGACTTTGCCGACCTGACATTGGTCTATGTCCCCGATCAATTCTGCATTGAACTCAAAAGCTTCAAAGAATACCTGATGGCTTTTCGTCAGAAAGGCATCTTTCACGAAAATGTCGTGAACCGGATTGTAGACGACATAGTCGCGTCGGTCAAACCGCGGCGCGTTTGGCTGGAAGGACGATTCAACTCCCGAGGCGGTATTCAGACGACCGTAACCCGGGAGTACAAGCGGCCGACCTGATTGGATGTCGGCATTGACTGACCGCTCACTGAAACTCGCTCTACCTGAATTTTTGAACAATACCGGAGTAATGGAAATACACGCATGGCGCTACTTAGACTAATCGGCACCGACGGTACCAACTACTACACCTGGGATCTGACTCCGGGAATCTACACGCTCGGCCGTTCACCCGAGTGTCAATTTGTCGTTCCCGACAAGACCGTTTCACGCAAGCACGCCCAGATCGACGTCGCCGAAAGCGGCGACCGCGCGCTGATTACCGATTTACAGAGTCATAACGGCACCGTGATCAACGGCGCGCGTATATCATCGCCTGTGCCGGTCAAGTCGGGTGACAACGTCATGTTCGGGCAGGTGGAGTTCCGCCTGTCGAGCAACGGCAACACCGTGCTCACGCCGAGCCGCCCCACCGCCACACGGTTGTCGGCGGTCGAGCCGGAGAAATCGGTTTTTCTTTCGATCAACGAGGCGCTCAAACCGCTGCCGTCAAAAGTCACCGATATGGCCGACTTCCTGCCGACTCTGTCTGAAATGGCGAGAATGCTGGTTCTACCCGAGCCGAAAGAGGAGATGCTCCATCGCTCGCTTCGCCTGGTATCAAAAGTTATTCCGGCCGAGCGCTTGGCGGTGCTGTTCACCTCCGACGACGGCTCCGAAGTCTACACCGCCGCCACTTTGCTGCCCAACAACAAAGATCTCGGCTCATTTACTTTGTCGCGCACAATCGTACGGGAGATTCTCACCAACAAAAATGCAATTCTGATCGGCGACCCGACCGATGACCCGCGCTTTGCCTCGCAGCAGTCGATCATCATGTCGGAAATGCGCTCGGCGATGGCGGTGCCGCTGTTCGACGAAGGCAAAGTCCTTGGAATTCTCTACACCGACACAACCAACCCCGTTCATCGCTACAGTAACGACTATCTGAGATTGCTTGCGACCTTCGGCAATATTATCGCGGCGCGCTTGACTAACTACACGCTGCTGCACGACCGTCAGGAAAAGCAGTTGATTGAGCGCGAACTTCAGCGCGCCTCTCTCATCCAGCGAAATCTCCTGGCCAAAGAGACACCCGAAATCGAGGGGTACCAGATTCATGCTTTCCAGCAGCAGTGTCAGGCGGTCGGGGGAGACTTGTATGATATCGCGTCGCTCCACGACGGCCGCGTGCTGTTCCTGCTCGGCGATGTCTCCGGCAAGGGAATGGGTGCGGCGCTTCTGATGGCCAATATTCTGGCGTCGTTTCGCATCATGCATCACGAAAAAGATTTTTCGCTGGCCCACGCCGTCAAGCAGATGTCGACCCTGCTCTTCAGATTTTCGATGCCCACTGACTTTGCCACGCTTTTTACCGGGATCATCGATCCGGCCACCGAGACGCTCACCTTTGTCAACGCCGGTCACAATCCGCCGCTTTTGGTGCGTGCCGATGGCACCATCGAACATCTCGAACCGAGCGGAACTATGATCGGCGCCTTTGATTTCACCGACTGGACCGAAGACACCCGCGTCATGAAACCAGGTGATCTTCTCTTCGCCTATTCCGACGGCGTTCCGGAAGCGCAAGGTAAGGATGCGCAATTCAGCGATCAGAGGATGGAGCAATTTGTGACCGGGCGTCGAAAAGAGCCGCTGGATGGTCTGACGTCCGGCCTGATGAAAGAAATCGAGTCGTTCGTGGCCGACACGCCGCGATCTGATGATATCACTATGCTGTTGCTGAGAAGGGATTCATGATGCTGCAGCCGGGTTCGCAAATTGCGCAGTTCAAGATTATTCAAAAGCTCGGGCAAGGCGGAATGGGCGCAGTCTATCTTGCTGAGGATCAGAAACTGCATCGACAGGTCGCGCTCAAGACGCTCTCTCAGGAGATGTTTGACAATCCCGAGCACAAAGAGCGCTTTGTGCGCGAGGCCCGCACTGCGGCTCAAGTGTCGCACGGCAATGTCATGGCCATCTACGATATCGACTCCGCCACCGATGCCGCCACCGGAAAATCGATTCAGTATATCGTCATGGAGTACATCAAGGGGCAGTCGCTGACGGAGTATCTTCGCACCTCGAAAGTCGACATGGCAGGGGTCGTGCGACTCGCCGAAAAGATCGGCGCCGGATTGGCCGCCGCTCACAAACTTCGCATTGTCCACCGCGATATCAAGTCTGACAATATTATTTTGGACGAACAGCACGAGCCGAAAATTCTTGATTTCGGCCTGGCCAAACCGATCGATCCGGTACAAATGGAAGGCGGCGACGCCACCAATACCGTTTCGCAGGAGTTGACCCGCGCCGGGAAAATTCTTGGTACCGTTTCATACATGTCCCCCGAACAAATCAAAGGCGAACAGGTCGACACCCGTTCGGATATCTTCTCGTTCGGCATTTTGCTGTATCGTATGGCGACCGGCGAATCGCCCTTCGAGGGCGGCACGCAAGTCTCGACGCTGGCTAAGATCTTGGAATCGGCTCCTGAGCCGCCGCAAATGCGTAATGTCAATGTCCCGGCCGAACTGGAACGCATCATCGACAAGTGTCTGCAGAAAGACCCGAACGATCGCTATCAGGACACCCGTGATTTAGTTGTCGATCTGCGCAATCTTCGCAAGTCGTACGACAGCGGCTCAACCGACACAGTGACCGTCGTACGGGAAGCTGCCGCCAAAAAGGCAAAGGTCAAGACCGGCGGATTCAGTCTGAGCTGGAAGGGAATGACTGTCGCGCTCTTTGGAATGCTTCTTCTTTTCGTTGTAATAATGGAACTGATCGAAGGAAAAGGGCCACGCCGGTCGACCGGCGGTTTGCATGCGGGCGAAACAGGAATCGCTATCCTGGGATTCGACAACCAGACCAAAGACACTTCGCTTAACTGGCTGAGCACCGGCCTGCCGGAAATTCTGATGACCGATTTGGCCGAAAACCAATCGCTTCGCGTGGTGAGCCGCCAGCGGCTTATCGATGCTGCGCAGTCTACGGGAAAAGAAAGTACGGACGAAGAATTACGAGACGCTGCCGAAGAACTCGGAGCGTCGAATCTCCTCTCCGGCACCTATTTCAAACTCGGCGATCAGGTGCGAATTGACGCCCGCCTAGAAGAGATCAGCACAGGTAAGATCATCCTGGCCGAGAAAGTGGTCGGCGCCGATCCGTTCAAGCTCGTGGACAGTCTTTCCGCCAAGGTACGATTGGCGATGAATGTAGCGCCGTCAGGAGCAGACGCAACCACCAGTGTGGCGAAGGTTACCTCGGCGTCACCGGAGGCGTACAAGCTCTATCTTTCGGGAATGAAACGCTTCGGCGAAAATGAATACGAGTCGGCAATCGCCGATTTCGAAAAAGCGCTCTCGATCGATTCGACTCTGGCGCTGGCTTATATGCGAATCGGCATGGCCCTGACGTTTACCGGAAAGCAAACCAAGGGATTGCCCTACTTTGCCAAAGCTCGCGCGCTGCAAGACCATCTGCCGGTCCGCGAACGAAGTCTGGTCGATGTCTACGCGAATATCTGGCTAGATCACCAGCTGGGTGAAGCGTCCACAAAGCTCAAACAGATGGTGACCAACTACCCCGAAGACAAAGAAGTACGCGCTGTCTACGGCATCTTTCTCGGACAATTGAATAAAGACACGACCGGCGCATTCGCTCAGTTCGATTCGGCGCTCTCGCTCGATCCCACCTATCATTTTGTCATCGGGCTCTATGCCCAGCTCCATGGTCAATATCAGAATTGGCCGAAAGCCGAAGAGTGGGAACGTCGTCTGGTCGAAATTTCTCCTCGGGCCGAGAATCATCGCCAGCTGGCGGTCTACCTCTCGCGCCAGGCGAAATTCCAGGAGGCCGCCGCCGAGATCGAGAAGGCGATCTCGATCGAGCCGGAGAATCTCGACAATTATTCCACGCTCATTTCACTGTATTTGCGCACCGGCGAGTTGGCCAAGGCCGAAGCTCTGCTGCCAAAAGAAAAGTCGGCGGCCAAAGACGATCCCTATAAGTTGATCGACTACTTTGACGACGAGTCGAACATCTACGCGTGGCACGGCCAGTTCCGAAAAGCTCTCGCCAGCGGGCTTCAAAAGTTGACGTACGCACACAAGACGAAGGACAGCACCCTTATCTTCGAGGCCTATTCGTCTCAGGGCTCGCGTTTCAGCCGACTGGAGATGACTGATTCGTCAACTCACTATTTTGCCCAGGCCGACAAGTATGCAAACGTGTTCCAGCGGCTCACCTACCCGATGACACTCATCGGCCAGGACCCCAAAAATGAAAAGAAAGCGCGGCCACTTCTGGCCGAACGGCTGACGAAATTCAAAGAGCGACTCCCGGCCGCCATGTGGCCGATGGCCGATGCACTGCAGCACATTTTTGACGCCGCCTGCGCGAATGACTCATCCGCGCTGATCGCTGGCTACAAAGAGATCATTGCCGCACAAAATCTGCCGCAAAGCAGCAACAACATGGAGCTTGGCATCATACTTGTCGAAAGAGGTCTGTACGCCGACGGAGAGGCAGAGCTTCTCCCGATTGCTACGGGACCACTGCGCAGTACCTCAGGGATGAATTACCCCCGTGTCGCCTACTACCTCGGTCGGGCCGAGGAGGGACTTGGCAACAAGCAAAAGGCCGGAGAATGGTACAAAGAAATGCTCAAATGCTGGGGGAGCGCCGAAATCGAAACAAAAGACATCAAAGACGCCAAACTTCGCCTGAGTAAGTTGACCGGCTGAGCTTAGACGCAACAGACATAAGAAAAGCCGTCGAGCATTCTCGACGGCCTTTTCTTGCAGAATTGTTACTGCGTGTCAATGGCCGTGTTCGGTCTTTTGATCTGCCTTGACGGGATAGTCTTCTTTAGTCTGCTGATCGAGCACTTTGAGATATTTCGCAGGGTCAGCGGCAAAGGTTGATACACACTCTTTGTCTGAAAAGTAGATACGCCTCCCTTGATAATCTGTAAAGATTTCTTTGACAGCGAGCATATTGCCGGACACCGGGCAGCGCTTCTGAATATTTTCAAAGATCACGCCCTGCTCGGCGGCCTTTTGGAAATACTTGTCCGGGTCGGCCGCCAATTTTTTCTGACAGCCGCCGCAGCAGTGATACACACGCTGTCCCTGAATGTCGGAGTATTCGCTCGAATCAATCTTGCCGCCCATCACCGGACAGACCGATTGATTCTTCGGGTCAGCTGATTTTTTTGTGCTATCTGCGGCATTATCACCGGCCTGCGCTACAACCGCAACGAGCAAAACGCATAGCGACGACACGACCGATCTCAAGAAACCTCTCTTCATTTCAATTTCACCTTTCTTCGACAATTGGCATTTCAGTTTCATTATGGGTGAGAAATAGCAGGCCTCGTGCCTGACGGGGAAGAATTGATAACTCATTGCTGTATAGCGCGTTGCGTCGATTTCGCAGGAATTCTCTGGTGAACTTGCTGAATAATTGTATCGATATGGTCGAAATAGTTGTAGAATATTCTACGATGTTTGAAGTCAGCAAAGATTCTCGGGAGTGGTCCCAGTGAGCATGCTCAAAGAAACGCGCGGCAAAGTTATCATGCTGTGCGGTGTCGTCGCGCTCACACTGGCGATTCACTACGGCTGGGTCTTCCAGCCGCTCTTCGGACATCAGGAGTGGGTGCACGCCTTGCATCGTCGTTTTTGCTATATCCCGATTGTCATCGGCGCGGCCTGGTTCGGATTGCGAGGCGGACTTGCGACAGCGACTGCAATTGCGTTGTTCATTGTCCCGTACATTTATCTGAGCGATCACGCCGCTGACCCGTTTACCGAATACACTGAAATAGTTTTCTACTACTTGCTGGCGCTGTTGGCGGGGTGGCTCTTTGACCGTGAGCTGAAAATTCGTCGTCGCCATGAACAGGCACAGCTTGAATTGGAGCGCTCCAAGCGTCTGTCACTTGTGGGTCAGCTCGCCGCCGGGGTGGCACATGAGATAAAAAACCCGCTCGCCTCGATCAAAGGCGCGGCGGACATATTGGCTGATCCCGCTTCTGCCGAGTCAGACAAGCAAGACTTCTCTCACATTCTTCAAAGTGAAGTGAAACGCATTGACACGACCGTCCGCGAGTTTCTTGACTTCGCCCGCCCGCAAAAGCCGGTGCTGACACGCCTCGATTGGTCGTCGGCGGTGGCGCAAACTGTTCGTCAGTTCGAACGACAAGCCGCCGACCGCGGGATCAAGCTGACCTCCGAAATTGAGCCAAATGTCGTCGTCCATGGCGATGCCTCCAAACTGCATCAGATACTGCTGAATCTATTGTTGAATGCGGCCGAGGCGTGCGCCGCGGGCGGTCAAATTGAAATCTCGCTTTGCAAAGGAGAAAGCGGCAGCGGGAGATTGACCGTTTCCGATTCCGGTCAAGGTATTTGCGAAGATGACTTGGCGCGGGTATTTGAGCCGTTCTATACCACTAAGAGTTCCGGTTCAGGATTGGGACTGGCAGTGGTCAAATCGATTGTCGACGAGCATCACGGGACAATTTCTGTCGCAAGCAACGTCGGCGAGGGAACCCGCTTCACCGTCGATATCCCTGCGGAGGCAAAGTAAATGCCGCTCAGAATACTCCTGGCAGACGACGATGATGCCCTTCGCAAGGTGATCGGCTACAAACTTAAACGCAAGGGGTACGAGGTCACCGCGGTCGAGAACGGCCTCGAAGCTCTTGCGCTTCTGGACACGAAGTCCTTCGATCTTTTGCTCTCCGATATGAAAATGCCAAAGATGGGTGGGCTGGAATTACTGGAAGCCGCCAAGCGCAAACGTCCGGGGCTTGAAGTGATTCTGATGACCGCGTATGCCGATGTCGCGCACGCGGTCAAAGCGGTCAAACTCGGCGCGTTTGACTATCTCACCAAGCCCTTCGATGATGACCAGCTTTTCCTGTCGATAGAACGCGCGCTCAAATTCCGCAACCTCGAAGAAGAAAATAAAAAATTGCGCGAGCAACTCGATAGCAAACCGTCCGGCCCGAAAGTAATCGGTGTTTCCAAACCCGTTCGCGACCTGTTGGCGCTCGTCGAAAAAGTCGCACCGAGCGAGGCAACCGTACTGATTACTGGAGAATCGGGCTCAGGCAAGGAAGTCTTTGCGCGCTTGATTCATTCGCAAAGTTCTCGCGCCAACGGACCATTTGTTGCCGTAAACTGCGCTGCAATCCCGCGCGAATTGATCGAATCAGAATTATTCGGCCATGTCAAGGGGGCCTTTACCGGGGCAGTGCGGGACAAGAAGGGGAAATTCGAATTAGCCGCCGGCGGATCGCTGCTGTTGGATGAAATCGGCCAACTCGGAGTGGAACTACAAGCAAAGCTGCTTCGGGTCATTCAAGAACGCGTGATTGAGCCGGTGGGAGGGGAGAAGTCAGTCGAAATCGACGTCCGCCTGCTGGCTGCCACCAACGATAATCTGCAGGAACGGGTGAAGCGCGGAAATTTCCGCGAGGATTTGTACTACCGACTTAATGTCATTCCGCTTTCTGTCCCGAGCTTGCGGGATCGCCGCGAAGATATCCCGCTGTTGGTCCGCGAATTCTTGACGCGATTCAGTCCGTCGGCCTCTATCACTGTCGACGATGCGCTAGTTGACAAGCTAACCGCACACCATTGGCCGGGAAATATCCGGGAGCTTGAAAATCTGATCGAGCGAATGGTAGTTTTGCGCAAGTCGGACAAGCTCACCATCGCCGATCTCCCGCTCGAATATCTTTCACCGACTCATCATACCGCAGAATCGCAGACCGATCTTGGTTTTCACGACGCCGAAAAGCAACTTGTGTTATCGGCGCTGGAGCGGAGCGGATGGAACAAGTCAAGAGCGGCCGCACAACTCAAAATACCTCGCCACATTTTGCTTTATCGTATGAAGAAATACGACATCAGGCCGCCTGACCATGAGTGATCTCGAATCGGCGCGCGGTCGCCAGGCGACGCTTTTTTTGGTCTTAGGCGCAACTTGTATCAGCTTCGCGCCTGTCTTCGTCAAACTCATCGATCCGAACCTGCTCGGACCGACCGCGATCGGATTCTGGCGCACGCTCTTCGGCGCGATCTTTCTTTTCGGGTGGGCAATTGTCGCCAAGCGGCCGCTGACTATTCCCGCACCAGCCCGAAAATTCGCGCTCTTGGCGGGCTTCTTCTTCTCACTTGATTTGGCGTTTTGGCATCGCTCGATTTTCTACACCGGCGCGGGCATGGCGACCATACTCGGCAACACGCAGGTCTTCGCAACGTCACTGCTGGCCTGGCTGATCTTCAAGGAGAAGCTCTCGGCGCGCTATGCGATCTCGGCGATTACCGCGGTCGTGGGCGTTTCATTGCTTGTCGGGGTGTGGAGCAAGGAGATTGTATTTTCATCGCAATATGTCATGGGTGTGTTCTTTGGCGTTACGACAGGCCTGTGGTATGCTTGCTTCATCTTGAGCATTAAAGCGGCGATGCATCAGAAGGATCAACCCGACCCGATCAGTTTCATGGCGTGGGCCTCGGCGATTACAGCAGTGTGTATGGGAATTGGCTCTGTGGTCGAATCACACCCGGTGATACCACCCGATCTGAAATCCATCGCCGCGCTGGTTGGAGTGGCAATCGTCGCGCAGGCGGTTGGCTGGCGACTGATCAGCGGCACGCTTTCGCATGTCCGCGCCGCCCACGCGTCGTTGATTATTCTCCTTCAACCGGTGCTCGCAACGGCCTGGGGATTCTTGCTCTTTCATGAGTCACTCGGCGCTTTGCAAATTGTCGGCGCGATGATTACTCTGGCGGCGATTTATTACGGATCGATCAAGAAGTAGTCTTGTAGGGCAGAACCCGAGCGCTTCGCGATGTGGTTCTGCCGGCTCTAAACTGCGTATAACGGAAAACGGCGGACA
>CAYVWS010000061.1:10082-14062 GCA_964455535.1 uncultured Ignavibacteriales bacterium
CTTCGCGATGTGGTTCTGCCGGCTCTAAACTGCGTATAACGGAAAACGGCGGACAAGAATGTCCGCCGTTCACGGATGCTCTCTCTTCGGATCGGGCAGGCAGGATGCCTGCCGCGCACAAAATCGTAGGGCGGGTCCGTCTTCGAACCCGCCGTTGTTCCGTCGGAATTAGTCGATCAGCACTTTCTCCAGTCGCTCGACGATGTAATCCGCTTCGCGCTCGTCGATCACCAGCGGCGGCGAAATACGTATTGTGTGGCCGTGCGAGTCGTTACATAGCATATCCAAGTCAAGCAGCTTGCGGCAATACGCCATCGCATCACCGTTGTTGACTTCAATACCGATAAATAACCCGCTTCCGCGGACTTCTTTGACGTGCGACGATTTCTCACAGACAGCAAGGATGCGCTTCTTGAGGGCATCGCCGACCCGGGCCGAGCGTCCGGCCAGATCGTCGTTCACGATCACATCAAGCGCGGCATTTCCCGCGACACACGCCAGCGGATATCCGCCAAAGGTGGAGCCGTCGCGGCCCGGCTGGAAGATCATATCCATAATCTTGGCATTCGTGACAAAAGTGGAAAGCGGCACCAGTCCGCCGGCCAGCGCTTTTCCCAGAATCAGACCATCGGGCACAACATTTTCATGTTGAAATGCGAACATCTTGCCGGTGCGGCCAAGACCGACCTGGATTTCGTCGAAAACCAGCATCAGGTTGTGTTTGTCGGAAAGATCGCGCAGGCCTTTGAGAAATCCCGGCTGAGGAATATACATCCCGCCCTCGCCCTGCATTGGTTCAACCAGAATGCCGGCGGTGTTCGGCGTAATCGCCTTCTCGACTGCGGCCAGATCACCGAACTCAACTGATACAAATCCCGGTGTGAGTGGGCCGAAGCCCTTCTTGTATTTTTCCGTCGTCGAGAAGGAGATGATCGTGATCATCCGGCCGTGGAAATTATTGTTAAAGACAATAATCTCCTGTTTGCCGTCGGGAATACCCTTCTCCATGTGTCCATAGGCGCGGATACACTTGATCGCGGTTTCGACCGATTCCACGCCGCCGTTTTTGGGAAGCACTTTGTTGTTGTTGGCGCCAAAGCGCGGGCCGAGCTGCGGGATCAGTGTCGCCAGTTTCCTTAAGAAAATTCCAAGCGCGTCGGAGTAGACGACATTCGACACGACCGAACCGTAGTTGCCTTGCAGGGCTTCGACTACCGCTTCGACAATCTTCGGATGATGGTGTCCCTGATTCGCCGCGGAGTAGGCGGCTAAGCAGTCGAGAACCTGACGTTCATCGTGAGTGGTGAGCCATGCTCCCTGGGCTTTTCGCACGACCAGTTGCAGACGACCATAGTGATGAGCGCCGTACGTTTGCTCAAAATCGTAAATCTGGTTGTCGGGAATCTGGGAAAAGCCGAAGGCAGGCTTGGTCAGACTTGTGGCGTTGGTCATGATCTACCTCCGTTCGGTTATGGATAATTCTACAATTCTTCTCGGGCTTCAATATACTCTGTAAACGGCAATTCCGGACAGAAAGTTGACAGTCCGAAAAAATATGTTAATTTGTTGTTGCGCAACGATTTGCCGCCGAATACTCTTCGGCGGCAAAGAATTATTGACGGAATCTCCGTCGATTGGTTCAATAATCGTCGGATTCTGTGGTCTACTGCCTAATTTCCTTCATGCGCGAACGCATCCGCGCATCGATCTCAATCACATCTTGAGCGACCGCAGAAGTCGACGTTGGCCGCATTGACCACGATATCAAGTGCGCACGACCGTCAACCGTATTGAACTTCCCTTGTCCTGTCTGACTCGATTGTTTCAGAAGAAATTCGATCTCGGCCGCCAACTCCTCGGCGTTCTTCGCACTCACAGTGTGTCCGCAATCGGACATCAAGCGGGTCATGATTTCGGCGGTCGTCATTCCGTTGACCGGTGTGCCAATAGCCGAAGTGAATTGCCGTTTGCCTTCCCAGTTAGTGAGATGGCCCGTGGTTTCCAGATAGTGCGACAACGGCAGAAAGACATCGGCCATCTGCGCGGTATCGGTTAAATACAAATCGGCAACTACCAGAAATTCGAGGTGGTTGAACAGCTCATTGAATTCAGGCGCCACGCCCGGATTCTCGCCAAACACCACTGCCGATCGAATGCTCTTGTCGGTCAGTTTTCGACGAATCTCAGTGCCGGATTTTTCGATGAGTTTGGCCAGATCGGTTTTCCATACGGCGCTGACTTCGTGAAGCATCGCTTTGTGATCGACCGTTACACCGCCCGGCAGAAGAGTGGCGTCGCATCCGGTCATTTGCGCGCCGACCGAATTGGACTGGGATGTCATCAGCGCCAAGCCACTTCCACCAGTGTTTAATTTTCCCACTAATGCCAACAATGTGGCCAGCGACTTCAAATCATCAGGTGAGCGATCCGATCGTGAATCAAGATTGTACCAAGCGACCGTTTTAATCTTTGGATCGGCCACCAGTTCGGCGATGCGCACAATCTTGTCCGGCGCCACACCGGTGATCGAGGCCACTTCGAGTCGGTCGATCTTCTCGGCCATCTGTATGATTCGCTCGACCCCGGACAGGTGTTCGGCGGCGAATGATTTGTCGATGCGCCCCGATCGGACGATTTCTCCGATCACTGCCGTTAGTAGCAACGTGCTGGTTCCGCGACGGGCATCGGCCCAGACCTCCGCATATTCAGTCAAATCGATTTGCGCGGAGTTGATCACAATACCGCGCGCGCCGTGACGCATCCGCCGCTTCATCTGCCAACCAAGCACCGGATTGTCGGAAGTGGGATTGCCGCCGAGGAAGAGATACAAATCGGCATGGGCGATGTCGGTCTTAGTCACCGTAGATGTTGTCGCGCCGATCATGGCGTCGAGCGCATTGTAGTCAGCGCCGGTATTGAGCCGTTGGAACGACGTCAGATTATTTGTCCCGAGCGCCGCGCGAGCGAAACGTCCGGCGAGGTAAAGTTCTTCATCGAGCAATTTCGGAGAAGCCGAGACCAACAGCGCGTCGGGGCTGTACTTCGACTTCATCTTCTCAAGTCCGGCCTTAGCCGCCGCGAAGGCCTCATTCCACGATGTCTCCACCAGTTTGCCGTCTTTGCGGAGCATCGGCTTGGTGACACGAGTGCCGTCGAGGAATTGCTGATATCCGAATCGCCCTTTCACACACAACTCGCCGTTGTTCGGTTCCATGTCAATCGGTGCGCCGGTAACGAAATAGATATCCGGTGTCTTCACTTTCAGAGTGATATTGCAGCCGACTGAACAATAGTTGCACACGCTAAAATGCGAATCCATCTTCCACGGTCCCGAGCGGCGGAACGGCATCTTCTCGACTATCGCGCCAGTCGGGCAGACATCGATACAATTGCCGCAGGCCACACAGTTTGTTTCGGCCAGCGGTTTTTCAAGCGCCGGTTTCACGATCGTCCTAAAGCCGCGATTGACAAATCCCAGCGCCGAGACATTCAGAATTTCGGCACAGGTATTCACGCACCGTCCGCAGCGAATACACTTGTTGGCGTCGAGTTTGACAAAGGGATGCCGTGAATCGACCTTGTACCTGTTGAACTCGCCCACAAAGCGGTGTTGATCGACGCCGTACTCGGTGCAGTAGTCCTGCAATATGCACGCCAGCCCGACATCGCAGCCGCATTCGGCGCAGCGCAGCGCTTCGTCGTGCGCCGTGTGATGGTCATACGCGTGCTCGACTTCGGTAAACGATGTGACGCGCTCCATCGCCGACATCTCTGACGGGTGGTGGCGGTCTTCTTTCTCCAGATGAGGCAGATCTTCGACTTTCAATTTGTGGAAATTGTCGCGTTTGCTTTCGAATCGGTCGGTGAATTTCTCTACAACTCCTGTGTGCACATACTTCTCAATTGCACGCGCCGCCATGCGACCGGCGGCAATAGCGTCGATGGCATCGGCTGGTCCGGTGACTACGTCGCCGCCGGCG
>CAYVWS010000062.1:0-13736 GCA_964455535.1 uncultured Ignavibacteriales bacterium
AGCCCGATCTGTTGCTGCTTGATGAACCGACCAACCACTTAGACGCTGAGACGGTCGACTGGCTGGAAATCCAACTGCGCGAATATCCGGGCACGGTAATTATTGTGACGCACGACCGATACTTTTTGGATAATATCACCAAGTGGATTTTGGAACTCGAAAGCGGCGCAGGAATTCCGTGGGAAGGCAACTACTCGTCGTGGCTTGAACAGAAACTCTCAAAACTGACTGCTGAACAGAAAAAGAATTCGCCCCGAGCGCGAGCGCTGGATCGTGAATTGAACTGGCTCAAGATGAGCAATAATGACCGTCAGGCGATGGCTCGCAGCCGCATGCTCGAATACGCGCAGCTTCTGGCACGCGAGACGGCCCAGCAGCGCGAGGATTCCTCGGTGATAACAATCGCGCCCGGTCCGGAACTCGGCGATCGGGTGATCGAATTCGAGGGCGTTTCGAAAGCGTTCGGCGAGCAGGTGTTGTTCAGCGACGCTACTTTCAGCATTCCGCGCAATGCGATAGTCGGACTGGTCGGTCCCAATGGCGCAGGTAAGACGACGCTCTTCAAAATGATAGTCGGACAAGAGAAGCCGGACTCGGGCAAAGTCGAAATCGGCGCGACGGTCAGGACATCGTATGTGGATCAGGGACGAGAGAATCTGTCGACTGATGTATCGCTTCTTGACGAAGTATCGGGCGGCGCGGCTGATATTGTGCTTGGCAAGATTTCGGTTCCGGTGAGGCAGTATTTGTCGCGCTTTGGATTCAAAGGCGCCGATCAGCAGAAGATGGCTGGCGAGTTATCCGGCGGCGAGCGCAACCGACTACACTTGGCAAAGCTATTGAAAGTCGGCGGGAATGTGCTTCTGTTCGACGAGCCGACCAATGATCTGGATGTCAACACGCTCCGCATGCTCGAAGAAGCGATTCTTGACTTTGCCGGAACGGTGCTCGTAATCAGTCACGACCGGTATTTCCTTGATCGTATCTGTACCCATCTGCTCGTATTTGAGGGTGACGGCAAACTGAGATGGTTTGTTGGTAATTTCAAAGATTACGAGGAAGTCCGGATCAAAGAAACCGGCGGGCATCAGTTCGAGAATCGCCGCAACCGGTATCGCAAGCTGGTCAGAGCGTAGTCTACAATCTCTATTTGTGAATTTGCTTCAGGAACTGCTCGACTTCGGGAACGCCGCCCTGAAATACGAGATAGCCGTTGTACGGCTCGCCTTCGGTGATCTCTGACGCGATCGGTGTAAGCATCAGCTCTTTCACTTTTTCAAGATCGTCGGTCTGCCCGAACGCCCAGCCGAGTTTGATATAGGCGACTTCGGGCAGCATGTTCGCCAGCGGAATTATCCCCTTCGCCATTAAATCGCGCCCGGTGTCGTAGACGAACATGTGCGCATATCCCCAGAGCGTCTGCACGGTCATGTACACCGCCACGCCCTCTTTTTGCGCCCGCTCAATTGCGGGATAGACTGCTTTATTGATATGGCCGAGACCGGTTCCGGCGATGACGATTCCTTTGTATCCAGAGTCGATCAGTGCGTGAACAATGTACGGCAGCATATTCGGATAGTAGTACAAGAGCGTCACGCGGTCGTTGAAGTAGGGGAGAACAGTGACATTGCGATCGGCGCGTCGCTTGCGGTAGTTGTCTGTCAGCGGCGTGATTTTCTGGCGGTCAACCATCGCCAGCGGGATATCGCCTATCGTGCGGAAAGTCGAGCGGTACGACGAGTGCATTTTTCGAACGCGGGTGCCGCGGTGCAACAGGCCGTATTCATCGGAGGTGGGGCCGAACATGCAGACCATCACTTCGGCGATATCGGATTCGCAGGCGGTTTTGGCGGCGTGCATGAGATTGAGCGCGGCATCCGATGACGGGCGATCCGATGACCGCTGGGAGCCGACCATGACAATCGGTACCGGCGAATTCTGGACCATGAAGGCCAGCGCCGACGCGGTGTGGTGCATCGTGTCGGTACCGTGACCGATGACGATGCCATCGATGCCCTTTTCGATCTCATTTCCAATCGCAATCGCCAGCGCTTTGTATTGTTCCGGTCCCATGTTCTCGCTGAAGACTGCAAATAGCTTTTCGGTCGAAAGATT
The DNA here is from genome assembly GCA_964455535.1 of uncultured Ignavibacteriales bacterium. Lineage (GTDB taxonomy): Bacteria > Zixibacteria > MSB-5A5 > GN15 > FEB-12 > JACRAV01. The sequence continues at coordinate 2,116 of CAYVWS010000062.1, forward strand.
ACAGATGTCGGCAAGCTCGGGCACGGCGCCGTAGAGTTCGCCCGGCGAAAAAGCCGGGATTACCGCGCCGGTGCGATAGTCAAGACGCGAGGCGATTGTCCCGCCCGTGCCAAGCAGTTTGACATTGCGCTTGTCGGGCGAAACCGGGAATTCTTTTTCCGGAATTTTGTAATGGGCTTCTTTGTAGCCGACCTCGCGCATGCTCTTCACCGAGTCGACCGTGATCCCGACGTTATATCCTGAAACAAGTTTCACGACGATATGTTGGTCGTCGTCGAATTCGCTTCGCGGAAGCAAAATGCCGCGGAAATCCCCGCGCGAGGTGTGGACTTCGACATCTCCCCACACTCGCACGCCGTAGCTTTCAAGCGTTTCGCGGGCCGAACCCTTATATCCTTTGAGCAGATCAGCCATGTTTCACCGCCTCGGCGACAATGCGCCGTACGTGAGCCATCGGCACTCGTCCTAAAGTCTGCGGGCGAATCTGGCCGGTGATCCAGTTGATCTCCGGATCGGGGCTGCTGCCGCTGCCTTTTCGGCTGAATTGGCAACGGAGTGACTTTGCAAGCGCGGCGATCTCTGAGTCCGACAAAGTTGTTGCCGGGATGCTCAGTGACGAGAGCGAGAGCAAGCGGCCCGGATTGTCCAACGCGAATTCGAAGCACAAAGGCGCGGCTTCGAGATTCAACTTGCTGTCGTGAAGGAATGAAAGGATCGATCGAATCAGATCGTGCGGAACTCGATACTTGTCGCCGCGACGGGCTTCAAGATGGCGAACATACTGCCCGAGTAGCAGGGACAGTTGATACGGCGATTGTGCAAATTGCTGTGCGAGTTCTTCTATGAGAGGCACGAGATTTCTTCTGAGCAGACAATCGTATAGACTTTCCGGCGTTTCCCAGCCGATGAGCGTGCGAATCTGTGAGGCCGCAGGTTGCGGCAAAGTGGATTCAAGCTGGGCTAACAGCGCCGGTTCGATAGGGATTGGCGCCGAATCGGTATCGGGGTACATGCGGTCGGGTCCGGGAAGAACGCGCTCGAAGATCGTAGTGCCGTTTGTCAGCGCTTTTCGCGTTTCGTTGGGAATACCGATCATAGCAAGTCGACAGCGTTCTCCGATTGTCTCGACGGCGGTTGCGACATCTTCTTTCGGTCCCCACACAAGAATTTGCGCATCATCGGGGCCAGCCCCAATCAGTTGCGCAATCTCGCGCCACTTTACGGCGGCACCGTGAAGATCGCCCATTTCGGAGTGCAACAAGTTCGGCCGTTCAAGTCCGGCGATCACTTTGAGGCGGTCGGAAAGTTCACTTGAGAATGTCTGTTCCGGTTGCGTGAAGTGCGCCAATAGACCCGCAAACCCCGGAAGATTTATCACGACGATGGAGTGCGCGGATATTCTCGCGGCGCGTATTTCTTTTGCCGTCGGATCGAGAGACTCTGGGAGTGGTTTCGATGTTAACTTCCAAGTTTCAGGAGTCAACCCGCGCTTACCCAATTTCCTTTGAATAATCAGAAGTGATTTCTGTCGATATGCTTCGTTGTGGGTGAGTTCGGGAATGGCGCGAATGCTCGCCACGCCCTTGATCTCCACTCTCGTGCCGCCGGTGATACTGACATTGACATCCTCGCGCGCGGCCCCAGCGCCGGTGCGCACTTGCCCGGACAATCTGGCGGCAGTGCGAAGGTATTGGGCGGCCTCGGCGGCTTCATCGGGAGTGAGCATGTCGGGATAGGTGACGGTTTCAATGAGCGGCATGCCGAGACGATCGGTCCGGTAAATGCGGAGGTGGCCGACGTCCGACACTTCGCGACAGGAGTCTTCTTCAATGCTCAGCTGAATGATCCGAATCGTCTTGTGCTTAATCGGGAATGAGCCCTCGATTGCGACAATGCCGGTGCGCTGAAAACCAGTCGGAATGGAACCGTCGAGGTATTGCTTGCGCGCGATATGCAGCTCGCCGACGACGGTCATGCGTAAGATGAGGGCGACTCGAAGCGCTATCTTCAGAGCAGATTCGTCGATCAGAAACGGCGGCGTGTCGTCGATCTCGTAGGTGCAGGCCGACGCATTGCGTATCCGGTAGATGATGGTCTTGCGGGTTTTGAACTCCATCAGCGCGGTGCCGTCGTACTCGCCCAGTTCCGACAATGTCGGGCGCATATGGCGAATGACTTCGGCGTCGAAGTCGTCGGGCTTTTGGTAAATGCCGGCGGGACAGCGGCAGAAAAGCTTGCCCGTGGTGTTCAGTTGCTGGTGAATTTCAAGGCCGCATTTGAAACCGAGTGCGGCGTAAGTTTCAGCTGTTGCCTGAGAGCGGGGTATGTAACCGACTTCGGCTTTGGTGGCGGCATAGATACTGCCTGAAGTGGAAACCCCCGACTCGGGGGCGGTGGTCGACTGTGGGTGCGTGCTGCTCATAGGTTGCCTGACTTTCAGGCAGGCCAAAAGTAGCCCGAACCAACCGAATCATCAAGCCCTATGACCGAATCGAGGCGAAAATTTTTTGCGCGTTAGCCGAGTCTGACGGCCTCATTCGCAGTTGAACTCCTCGGACAGCTTCAAAATTCGGTCAGCGGGGATAGCCACCCAGTTCTCCACTTGATGGGCGCCGTGGCCCCGGCTGAGGATCGATACCATCGCCGCAGTTTCGTCGTCGGGGGCTTCATAGATGTCCATATAGTCCCAATAACCCAAAAGTGCGTAGTGGGCTTTGAATTGGACATTGGGGCATTTGGATTTGATCTGTTCGACCCAGGCGCGACCTTTGCGGGCGTGATCCTGCATCCGTGAGCCGACCTCGACAAGATGTGCATCCGACGAGGCGAGTTTGGTCATCATGACAAACGTCTTCATCGCATACCTCCGGTTACGTTGGCCGTGTCGCGTGAGGAGCTGACACCGCCCTGTCACCGCGACAGGCACAGTCACTTTATGATACGAATGTCGATAGCGAATCGTTGTTGAATTCGGCTATTTGGCCGGTTCGGATACAAGTTCTTTGATTCCGGCCAGACGTCGCGCGATTTCCACTTTCTTTTCCAGATCGGCACTGGCCCGGATGACCAGCTTGGCGCCGTCAGGCGACCCGCCGCCGTGCATACACCCCGGCACACCTGAGCCGACAGTCGACCATTCGACCAGTCGACCGGCGCGGGCGCGGGTTTCGGCGGATGACTTGGCGGTCATGTATTTCTGGATTAAGTGGCCATATTTTTCTGAGTAGAAGTCTTTCGATGACGGCATGCAGCCGGTCTCCCCTATGCCGCCGGCGATATCTTGTGCCAGCACTGAGGTTTCATAGGGCAGCGTGGCCACATGCACTTTGTTGATGTTCGAGAGCATCGGATCACACATCCAGGCGCCCGACTCGTGCTTGTGCCCCATAGCGGCCGCGGCGATGCCCATGCCGTAGGTGGTTTCGTTGTTGATGTACATTTTGGTCAGCTTGTCGCTGAAGACCTTTGAGGACAGGCCGCCGGTGCGGGCGGTTAGAATGGCCGCGCCGATTTTGATATCACCTTGACCAGCGACACAGCCACCGATTGCGGCACGGTACGGCATAATGAAATACGAGACGGCTTTCATGGCGTAGTCGTATTCGCCGCACATAAAGACGCGCTCGTTCGGGATAAAGACATTGTCGAACAAGAGAAATGCTTGAGTAATGCCGCCTTCGGTGACCGGATTGTCGAATCCCTCTTCCTCGTCTCGCGTGTCGTTGGGGTGGCGGGTCTCGACGATCGTGAGTCCTTCGATGTCGCGCGGGATGACAAACGAGATCGCACAGTCAGAATCGGTCTGTTTGTAAGCCGAGCCGGGAATGACAAAAATCTCATTGGAGGCGGCGACACCACAGATCATCAATTTGGCGCCGCGCACGACAATGCCGTCGGGACGCTTTTCGACCATGTGCAGATACACATCTTTGTCGGCCTGTTGCGAGGGTCCTTTGGTGCGGTCGCCTTTGGCGTCGGTGAGGGCGCCGGCGATCGTGATGTCGCGGGACTGCGCATCTTTCAACCATGCCAGTAAACGCGGATGGTACTGCGTGCCGAGGGTGTGATCCATCTCCCAGGTAGTAACAAACATCGAATTAAGCGCGGCCCATCCGGCGCAACGTCCGCCGGTACAAGTACCGGTGATGTGGAACATCAGACGCTTCATATTGCTGTTCGCGTACATGTCTTCGGCCGACATGATAATCGACAGGTAGCGGCTGATCGGCTCGCCGGTTAGGTGTGACTTTGTGACGACTTGATCGCGCAATAGATCATCGAAGGCGGCTTTGTAGGTCCAGCCGTGGCCCTCGACCGTGCGCTTAGTTGCCGGATGCCCAGTGACATCGGTAATCTGTTGATCGAACTTGTAGATATTGGGGCGGAGTTTGCGCAGAGATTCGAGGTAGTCGTTGTAACTCTTGATCGCCATATGATCCTCCCGCCGGCACCCAGCCGGGTCGGTGTATGAAAAAGCTTACATCTGCTCTTTGATGATCGTGCCAAGCCGCTTGATGCCGTCGTCGATTTCGTCCGGCGTGGCGCACGAAAAATTGAGTCGCATCGTATTCTCGCCGCCGCCATTGGCATAGAACGGTGTGCCGTAGACATACGCGACTTTGGCATCGATCGCTTTCGGGAACAGCTCTTTGGCCGAGATCTGTTCGGGAAGCTCGACCCAGATGAACAGACCGCCATCGGGACGAGTCCACTTGGCTTCAACCGGGAACCAGGCCTCGAGCGCTCGGAGCATCCAGTCACGTTTCTTGCGATAGTCCTCGCGAATTTTTTCGATGTGAGGGTCAAGAAAGCCGTGGCGGATGAATTCGTAGATGACATACTGGCAAAAAGTGCTCGTGTGCAGATCGGCGCACTGTTTGACTTTTTCGAATTGCGCGATGATGTCAGCCGGGCCGTTCATCCAGCCGAGGCGCAAACCGGGGCTGATGACCTTGGAAAATGAGCGAAGCGCGATAACTTCGTCGCCGCCGTAGGATTTGATCGTCGGCAACCGGTCGGGCGTGAAATAAACATCGCCGTACGGGTTGTCATCGACTATCGGCACATGATATCGGACCGCAAGATCGCACAGCGCGCGACGACGCTCGACGGACATCGTGATACCGGTCGGGTTCTGGAAATTCGAAACAGTATAGATCAGCTTTGGTTTGTATTTCTGCAGGAGCGGCTCGACGCGGTCAACCAGGATACCGTCGCGATCCATATCGACTGTGACATACTTGGCTTGATAGTAGTTGAAGGCCTGCAGCGCGCCTAAGTAGGTTGGATTTTCAACGAGCACGAAGTCGCCCGGATCGATGAAAGCGCGCGCGACCAGTTCTATCCCCTGCTGGGCGCCGGAAGTCACTAAGACGTTTTGGCGGGTGGTCGGTGTTCCTCTGTCGGTCGCTCTCTTTGCGATAAGGTCGGCGAGCTGCGGCACACCGCTCGAGAGGCCATACTGGAGTACCTCGCTGCCGTATTTTCCGAGCGCTTCGTCGGTGACATGCTTCATGAGCTCGATTGGGAAAAGCTCGGCGGCCGGAAGGCCGCCAGCAAACGAAATCACTCCGGGCTGGGACGATATCTTAAGGATTTCGCGGATAATCGAGGTTTCAAGCTGGAGAACATGCGGCGCGATGCGCCACTTGTCGGTATGGACGCGGTGGTTGAGTTCGGTGAGCATAGCTGCATTCAACTTTCGTTTATGCTGCCGACGGGCGCTCCGGCTGGATCATATTCGCCTGCCCAGCATCGCCGACAAACTTGACTCTGACATGTGAAATATATCACATATCTCGTTATCTGGCAACCGATTATTTGGCATTGCGGCAACGCGGTCGCGATAAGAATTGATATGACAACAAATTACAGCATCATTCTCCAGTATTTCGTTCAATAGCGGATGACCCTTGGCACCCCGCGAATGTCCTTCTGCCACTAATCTTTGCGTGGGCGGCGGATGTCTAAGAAGCGGCACAAAAGGAGTAGAATGAGCATGAAGAATGTGTGTGTGACCGCCTATCTAATTGTGGGTGCTTGGATACTTGGCCCGGAATGTGGCATGGCACGGAGTGTCGAGGTGACAGCCGGATGGGATTCGTCGAAGATCGTGGTCGACGGAAGATCGTCTGACTGGATAGGATTGCCCGCGACTTATCTTGAAGAAGAGAACGCATCGGTTGCCATAGCGTCCGATGAAAAGTTTGTCTACCTGTTATTCCGCACAAACGACCGCAAATGGGCCCGCGCGATCAAGGCGACCGGGATTGCGGTCTATCTTGATCCGTCGGGCGGCAAGAAGAAAGATGTGTATGTGAAGTTCCGGGGCGGACCGTCGCGTGACGAACTGATGCGCGGCATGCCGGAAAATCAACGTCGCGAGCCGGTTGATTCGGAACACACTGAGATGTTTAGTGATCAGATGCCACGCGAGCGGGCGCCTGACGAGCCGCAGTTGCTTTGTTTCATCAAAGATCGCATCACCGAAAAAGCCGTCCCACTCAACGGCGACGAGGGGCCGGCTGCGGCGTTTGATACGTCGATGGGATTTTACCAATACGAGCTGCGCATTCCGATGGTGAAGGATTCGGTGCGATATTATGGAGTGAATTCAAAGCCGGGCGCCAAGCTGGGTGTGACGCTGGTCTGGGGAGATATGACGGCGATGATGCAGCGGCGCAAAGAAGGAATGAAGATGGGATTCGGCGGCCCGATGGGCGGCGGTGGCGGCGGAATAGGTGGTGGCATGGGAGGCGGAATGGGTGGACCACCCGGCGGTGGCATGGGTCGGCCGGGAGGGATGCGCGGAGAAATGCCGCAGAAGCAGGAAGTGTTTATCAAGACGACGCTGGCCAGCGAGCCGAAATAGTTTGGATTGTAGGGCGGTTCCTTCTTAGAAACCGCCCTTTACTGTTCATTGAAGATGGCGGGTTCGCGGACGGACCCGCCCTACAGAAGTCATCGATCAAAGAGCGTCACGCGAGACGCATGACGCCACGTTGCACTTACCTCTTCCCTTTTTTCTTCATAGGGACTTCGCGTGAGAGCATTGAACTTGGGACGATTTGTTTCGGAAGTCCCGGGCCGGTGATCCAGAGATCGAGCGCTTCGTCGCCCTTGCATTGGAACATCTTCAGTGTGATGGGATGAGTGCCGGCCTTCAACGCGATCTGACCGGGAAGTTCGCCGGAACCGTGGAGACCGTCGTTGTCGACCACCAGCGAATCGCCGATCCAGAGCTTGGAGCCGTCGTCGGAGCTGAGACCGAATTCGTACATGCCCTCGCTCGGGACGGTGATATACCCGCCCATAACGAGCCCGTAAAGCGAATCAGCGGCGTAGAGCGGCACGGCAATAGTATCCGTGACGGTATCTTTGAGCACTTTGAGTGAATCGAAATTGGGGAGCTTGTCCCAGTTGCCTTCGTAGTACTTGCACGAAAGACCTGGCAGAGTATTCGCGACTGTTACGGCCGCACGTGGGAGAAGTTTTTGGACAGAGAGAGAAGACACATAATCGCCCTCGACTCCCGGCACAAATGCGCGGGCTTTGATTGTGCGAGTGTCTGTCACTTCAAACGGGTGCTCATACTTAGTTGATTGCTCTGTTGGAGCAGTGCCATCGAGTGTGTAGCGCAGGTACGCGCCGACATTTGGCGAAGAAAGGGTCACTACCGCGCTATCTACAAAGGCGGTGCGATCGACAGAAATGCGGGCGATGGCGGCAACATAGGTGTCATATAGCGGACTGGCCACCGCTATCCTTGGTTTATCTCCCGCTGTGGCGGCGAGTATTCTCAATTTCGATCGGAGTAACATATTGAGACTCTCGGGCTGATTCGTGCTCAGCGTCACTACATAGAGATTGGCGTACCGATAAATCGAATTCTGTCCTGACGAAGTGTGATAGTGGTAAGCAAACCAAGCGACAGGATTCGGAAACACATAGGCAGGTACAATCTCTTGAGCGGATTCAACGAGCCTACTATTTACCACACGATTATTCCAGGCGCCGACTGGTTCCAAATAGCCCGGAATACTTACGGCTACAGTATCCACTTTGTATGACTTCACCTTTTCATTGTACTCGGCGACCAAAGATGCTCTTTTGATTCGATTGTTTGTGGAAAGTGAGTTGTCCAGCACTTTCAACCACTCTCCAAATTGGGCACCCCCCGACGCAATTGCAACCGAATCGGCTATCCCTCCTGTTGGAGCGGCAACTAACAAGTGGACATGTGCGGTGCTTACTAGCGCAGAAGCAGTCTCAATACTATTGCACACCAGCACATTCATTGCACCCGCATTTTTCGGCCCTATGACAAACGGTATCCCCTGAAACCACACGGTATCTGGCAATAGTTCGCCGGCGAGAGTGTTGCCGTGGCCGTCGAGGTCGCCGTCGGTCTTGTTGTCGTCCATGCTGATGCCGTCGAGATTGTAATCGAGCTTGAGTGGCAGATATTTTGGTTTTTCCGGTGGCTTCAGTTTCGACGGAGACAATTTCACGGCATACGCCCGTGGTTGATAGGGCGTGAAGTTTGACAGCATTGGACCCTTGAGCGACATTGGTGATCCGATTGCTTCTTCCTGACCGTTGACTTCGGTTGTTGAAGTCGCGGGAAGCACAAAGTTCACCATTGCACCGTCAACGCTCTTCCCTGCGGTTTCGCGAAGGCGAACGACAATATCATTTGAATTCTCGGCTTTCTTGAGTGCAGTGATCAATACCGACGGACTCATTGCGGTTTTTGACTGCAATTGCACATTTGCGAATGAAAACGACTTGCCGAGTTTTCCATCAGTTTGCTGTGGCGCGTAGAATCCCAAGAGCGGCTGGTTGAATTTGGCGGCTTCGACAACAATGTTGCCGTCACGCCAGTCGCCCGAATGGCCTACCAACGCAAATCGGAATTCGTGATGGCCGTTATCCATCGAGCTTTGATCGCCGACCCAGTTCCAACTCTCGAAGACACCGGGAGTGTGAATGAGTGACAAGCGGAGTGTCTGCGGGTCGGGATGATCCCAGCCGTATTTGCAGTCGTTGAGCACGGCGACACCGTAATGGCCCGATTGGTTCTCCATATCGGCCCATTGTTGTCCGGGGACTTCGTATTTCTTGGGCGTGTTGAGCCCGCGCTTGATTGTCCCGAGACCGAGATCGTAGGTCACACTGTCGTTCGGGAACGAGAAATGGAAGGCGGCTTTGAGAAGTGTCTCGCGTTCGTACCAGTCGATGACATTTTCGAACTCGACTTTGTTGCCGGCCTCGCCCGCGGCGAGCCAGATGATGAGTTTGAATTTCGATTTTTCGGTTTTGCGGTCGATTTCGAGTCCCACCCGGGCGGGGCTTTGGTCGATGACCTTGAATTCAGGCGTTCCGACAAATCTGACTTGCGGCGGCAATTGCAGATCTTCGTACTGAATCTCCCATGCCGGCCATTGTTTCGGCTTATTAAACAAGAATTGATATTGGATCGGGGCCGCGAGCATTTCATGCCCGGCTGTCTTGTCAAGGATAGTGAAAACGTCGCCGTTGTTGTCGACTGCGAGACGGTAATATTCGTTTTCGAGCGTACGGTCGGTGACTTTGAGGGTCGAAACGATTGGCTTAGATGCGACGTCGGTCTGAATATCATAAACAGCATATCCGACGGAGGGAGCTGATGCGACGATCGCCAACTGGTTCTTGTCGGGTGACGCAGCATCGGCAATAACGCGCGCCGGAATCTCCTTGCCGTCGGGACCGACCACCCTGGCAGTCTTTACGCCCGCCGGAATATCGATTGTCATCAAGTCCTGACGCGAGACCGATATCGGATTGTAGACAATCAGTGGCATGCCTTTCGTGCGGGTGTCGAGCATCGGTGCGATGTTGGTGACGGCGTCGGTCAGCATCGACGCGAATCGATTCTGGCAGAGGAGTTCGTCGTTCCATGAGTACTCATAGGCCTCGGGAATACTCGTACCCGTCAGATCGTCATGGAATTGGTGCCACAGGAATCGCTCCCAGGTCTTTTTGAGTTCTTCACCGGGATACGGTGCGCCCGCGAAGACACTTGCGATCACACAGGCGCGCTCGGTTGCGTCGGCCAGCAGTTCATTCTTGCGGTTCCAGCGTTTCATAGCTGCTTGCGAGGTGTAACATCCGACACCGTGGCGGGTGAGCAACAGTTCGCCGTCGTAGACGGGTAACTTTGATGAATCTGCACCGACCAAGTCGATGACTTCATCGGCGCCGATACTCTGAACTTCGATGGGACCATCGCTGGCCATCGATTTCTCGAGCCATTCAACTGAGAGCGAATCGGGCGAGCCACCCTGATCACCGGTGCCGAAATAGGCATAGCCGAGCGGGAGGCCGGAGATTTCGTTTTGTTTATCTATCTTGCGCATCCATGCAGTGTCGCGCGAAAGATCGCCGCGGAATTGAGAGCCGTAGCTTCCCGGGTTTATGGCGGCGATTACCGTGGAACCGTCGACACCTTTCCATAAACCGATGTCGAAGGGACGCTCGACCGAAGATCCCCAGCTTAGTTTCTGAGTAGAGAAAGATCGCAGGCCGCAGTGGTGGGCAATCGACGGCAGGGCATAGCCGAAACCGAAACAATCCGGCAGAAAGATATCGCGGCTGGACTTGCCGAATTCCTGCTTGTAGAAGCCGTTGCCGTAGAGCGTGTGACGGACGAGTGACTCGAACGAGGGGATATTGACATCGACGGCGTCGACCCAGCTTCCGCAGACTTTCCAACGACCGTCAGCAATGTATTGCTTCAGGCGTGCGTAGTAATCGGGATAGTATTCTTTGAGAATCTGATAGCGGAAGGCGCCTTCAAAGCTGAATACATAGTTCGGGTATTTCTTGAAGAGCTTTTCGTTTTCGAGGAATGTTTTTGGAATGTACTCCTCGATGGAGTTTTTGATCGTCCACCGCCATTGGGTATCAAGGTGGGCGGTGCCGACAACACCGAGCTTGCGCTTGAGTTCTGATTTGTTGCCATCGGCGGTCTGGGCAGTGCCCAGTGTCGATGCACACAGGAGTATCAATGAGCTTGCAAGTACTTTGAACATATTCCTTCCTCCGGTCTCAACTATCGAACTGCGCTATACGCGCTTTGATTTCCATTTCCAATTCATGCCGCGCTGTTTGAGACGATCCAACAGCACGGCGCCCAAAATGACAAGACCCAAAATTACTTTTTGGGTGTAGCTCTCGACATTGGTCAGATTCATGCCGTTTTGAATCACGGCGATAACAAAGGCACCGATGAGAGTGCCGAAGATCTTCCCCTCTCCCCCGCTTAAGCTTGTTCCGCCGACAACGACGGCGGCGATGACATAGAGCTCATACGACAGGCCGTAAGTCGGCGCACCGCTTTTGAGCTGCGAGGCGAGCACAATCCCGCCGAGCCCGGCGAGAAGCCCAGCAACTACATAGACTGAAAAGATTACACCCTTTACACGAATGCCCGCCAAGCGCGCCGCCTCGGCGTTGCCGCCGACGGCGTAGATGTAGCGACCGTACACGGTGCGGGACATTATGACATGGGCGACAACATACAGCACGATCATGAGCATTACGGCGTATGGAATGCCGAGAAATGGGTCGGCCCCGCGACC
>CAYVWS010000063.1:0-13661 GCA_964455535.1 uncultured Ignavibacteriales bacterium
TTGTGCTCGCGGCCGTCGAATGTCCATGCCCGCCGCAAAATTCCAGAGGTGATGTCAAAGAGCCCGTCGGTGAGGGCATGGCATTCGCCCGAGTATTTCAAAAGGCCAAAGGTCTCTTCGTCGATTGCAATTTCTTCGCCGCTGGCACGGTTGATCGAAGTAACAATACTGTCGTCACGATACCGGCTGTATTTCTGCTCGATCCGAGTTGTCTCCGTGTACGCCAGAAGTCCCAGCTTTTCGGCGTCGCTGGCTTTGTCGCAGGCAATCAGCACCTCACATGGCGACGCCATCGCCCGGAAGCGCACTACCCAGTGGGCGCCGGTTCGGGACAAGGTGTAGGTTGATTCGGGGGCTTCGACGATGCTCACAATATCAGTATCGGCATCACTCGTTGTCCTTTCGACTGTGCACTCCCGGCCTCAATCAAAAAAACGGCGTCAGGTGAGGGCACCTGACGCCATTAAATACGCACTGTCCGTGCAAAGCGGCGGGTTCAAAGACGAACCCGCCCTACAAATCCTTTGTCGGTCTATCTGAACCGTTTCGGGAAACGGGCTTCCCATTCGACAATGATCGGCGAGGCCACAAACCAGGACGAGTATGTCCCGACCAGTACGCCGATAATCATCGCCAGCGAAAAATTCTTCAGCACTTCGCCGCCGAAGAAGAACAGAATCACGACCACCACAAGCACAGTCATCGACGTATTAAACGTACGCGACAGCACTTCGTTGATCGAGTGGTTGATCGACGGAACAAATTCACTCCGGCTTTTGAATTTGCGCAGATTCTCGCGGATACGGTCGTACACCACCACCGTGTCAGTGAGTGAGTAGCCGGCGATTGTCAGAAGCGCGGTTACAAAGAGCAGATCGAATTCGAGCCCGAGCACCCAGAAAATTCCCATCACCGCCAGCACGTCGTGAAACGTCGCGATGGTCGCCGCGACTCCGGCGCGAAAATCAAATCGAACGGCGATGTAGGCCAGAATGCCTACGAGCGACAACAGCACCGCCCAGATCGCGTCTTTGCGAAGTGATTCGCCAACGGCCGGGCCGATGACGTGCTCGGACACACGGGTGAATGTATTGCCGGGGAAGTTCTTCTCAATAACGGCAGTGATCTGCGCCAAACGATCTCTGGCTTCGCTTTCGTCGGCCGGACGCTTGGTCTTAATGATAAAGGCGTTCGGCTGAGCGAAATCTTTCAGTTGATTGATCTGGGCGTCGGCGAATTGCCCTCCGATCGCGCCGCGCAACTGATCGATACTCACCGGTTGAGCAAAGTGTCCCTGCACCATCACGCCGCCTGCGAAATCGATTCCCATGTTGGCCGAGCCGGTCATGATCGTCACGAACGACACAACCCCCAGGAGAATCAACACCGCCGACAGCGCGAAGGCCATATAGCGCTTGGAAATAAAATCGACGTTTGTTTTTGGTATGATATGAAACATGGTTTCCTCGCTTAAATGCTCAGGGTCTTGTACCCTTTGCGGAAGTCAAAGATCACTTTGGTGATCACATAGGCGGTGTACAACGACAGCGCCACCCCCAAAACAAGGTGACCGCAAATCCCTTCACCGGTCCGGAACCGACCCAGTAGAGTACGGCGGCCGTAATCAGGGAGGTTACGTGCGAGTCAAGAATGGTCGTGAATGCCCGCTCATAGCCGGCGTCGATTGAGGCCCGCACCGTCTTGCCGGTATTTACTTCTTCGCGGATGCGCTCGAAAATCAGAATATTCGAGTCAACCGAAATACCGATGGTGAGGATAATCCCCGCGATACCCGGCATCGTGAGGGTCGCGCCAAAGGCCGCCAGAATCGCCAGCAGGAAAAACATGTTAAACAGCAGGCCGATATCGGCAATCACACCTGACAAGCGATAGTAGATGGCGATATAGAGAAGCACCGCCAGCAGCCCGACGATTGACGACATTGTTCCCTTATTAATCGAGTCTTGTCCCAGGGTCGCACCCACGACGTTTTTCTCGATAATTTCCACCGGCGCGGGAAGCGAACCGGCCTTGAGCACGATCTCAAGGTCGCGTGCATCGTTGATCGTTGCGCTTCCGCCCATCGTGATCTGACCCGAATTGCGAATCTTGCTGTTGATGAGCGGCGCCGATTCGACTTTGTCGTCGATGACGATGGCCAGCGGACGATGAATATTCGCGCCGGTCAATTGCGCGAATTTCGAGGCGTTGTTGCCGGACAGCGCAAAGCTCACTGCCTGACCGCCCATGTCGCTGCGACTTAAGTGAATGCCTTCAAGCGTATTTCCCTTGAGTTCGACTTTGCGACGTACCATGTACAGTTCATAGATCTGGCGCGCATTTCGTTGATCCAGACGCGTCGACCAGCAAAGCTGTAGATCCGGAGGGATGACGCGCGAGATCTCAGGAGTCGTCAGCCAGCGTTCGATGATCGGCTTGTCATCTTTGGCAACCGCCCAACCCGGCCACGGCTTGTTGTCATTGCCGGTCAGCCAGAGTTCGATGCGGTTGGAAAGCGGCTTGTCTTCGGAAGATATATCCTCTGAGTCGGTGGAATCACTGCCGGTGGTGGACGCCGTCGCGTTGGTGTCGCTGGTCAGCTTGGTCAGAAGGTCTTCGGACTTTGAAGTATCCGTTTTGGCCGGCTCGGTTTTCGGCGTCTCGGCTGGCTTCGTGGTCGCGGGGGTTGTTCCCTTCTTGGCCATCTCGTAGGCATGAATGGCCGAGTCCAACCGGTTGATTACCAGGTTGGCGTTGTCGTAGTTCTCGATCAGCTTGAATTCCAGAATCGCGGTCTGACCGATCAATTCTTCGGCGCGGTTAGCGTCGGTGTATCCCGGCAGGTCGACGACAATGCGGTCGCTTCCCTGCTTGATGATGATCGGCTCGGCAACACCGAGGCCGTCGATACGATTTCTGATAATCGAAATCGCGCGGTCGACCGCCTCTTTTTGTTCGTCGGCGTTGAGCTGTTCCATCTTCACGCGAAGCACCACATGGATGCCGCCCTGAAGATCTAGACCCAGTCGAATCGCCTTTTGTTGCAGGGCCAAGTACTCGCCCGGCTTGTCGGTCTGCATTTTGACTTTGTCAGCGTCGCTCATCGTCCAGAACCGGAAAGTGTGCCAGAAGGCGACACACGCCAGTACGGTCAGAACGAGAGTGATGCCAATACGCCACTTTTGGCTGGACATATTGTTTCCTTTCAATATGAGAAACGTTGTTGAAACTGTTGCGAATTCACAGCGCCGATTCGGCGCACAGAGGCCGGAGTAGAATTACATCGTCCCGGAGGGAACCGCCCCGACCAGCGTGCTAAGCGCCGCAGAGCGCGGCGAAGCAGTTGCAAGCGACGAGCGTGGTGAGCCACCACGGCAGGCGCCGCGGCTCGGAGATGGGATATCAGCTGCCAAAACAGAATTGTCTTCGGGTGAGTCGGACAACCGGTCGTGCGATGTCGGCGCGGTTACCGCCGAAAGTACCGCCTGCTGTTCGGTGGTCGGTCGGGAATTGGGCGTCATACTGCCGCCCGGAGTTTCCGGGGCGGGCGCCGGTCCCACTTGGGGGTTTTCGCTGACCGCTACAGTTGTCTTTTTGTTCAGATGTTTGGATTCGGCGTCAGTGCGACGCGCGGCATCGGCCCCGGCCGCGCCAAGCGCGACCATGATAACTACTACCAAAGCAACGTAGGCAGATTTTCCTAAGAGTGTCAGGGCTGATCGCAGGGTCATAACTGCGGCAAATATATGGTCGTTTTGGGAAGCGTCAACGCCTAAGATGGAGCCGAGCGGGCTCGTTAGTCTATACTCCTCTAAGTGAATACGGCTTAGTCGGTTGGGGCATGTGCGCCGATTGAACATTCTTCGTCGGGCGGGTCCGCATTTGAACCCGCCTCGATCAACCAGATTTCAATCCCCATGCCTCGGCTTCAGCCCCATCCCCGACCGAAACGCCGGCATCAGGTGCTTGCGGTGCAGGATGTGGATCACCAACGCCAAGCCAACATACACCCAGATCATGTACACATGGGTTGACGAGAAAATCAACTGGAACACAAAGAGCAGGAATAATAGCCATCCCTCAAGTCGGCCGAATCGCAAATTCACAAGAACTGCCACCGCGAACAACGACTGCGCCGCGGTCAACCAGAGTTCGTGGTCCTGGAGTGTATCCAACTGGAAGGCGCGGATGTGTCCGCTCGATATTGAAAAGACCAGAGGCAGTGTACCGACTAACAGCGTCCACTGATTGACTTTCGACGAAATAAGCGCCTTGAGGGCCGATCCCGCCGAGCCGCGAAACGCCCATGTGCACGCCACAATAAATTCCGGCGCTTCGGATGCAATGGGTGCTATCCACTGCACCAGCAAGAACTCGTTTATCTTCCATGCCTTACCGGTCTCCACCATCGAGTGCGCAAACGGTTCGGCGACGACGAAAATCACCATTCCCGAGAATAGAAACATGAAGGCCGTCCAGAATCGACGCGGCGTGTCTTTCATGTTGGCCAAAATCTTGACCGGCCCCACAAACTCCGGCTCTTCGCTCTCTTGTTTAGCGGCCCGTCTCATATACAATCCGAAGAGCACGACCAGTACCACCGTGTCGATGAGATTCATGCTTCCCTTGAGCGGAATCGTAAACGAATAGATTGTCGCCATCGCTAAGTAGAAAATCTCGGTGCGCTGGGTTTTATCGAGCAGAATCTCGCGTTTCTTCTTGGCGAGTACATAGATAAGAAGTACGACCGGCCATCCTAGCCCTACCAACAATCGATTCGCCCCGGTCATGTTGGCAATGGCATAGTGGGCCTGCGAGGGGTCATGCGCCGCTTTCCATGTAAAGACAAAGTCGACGGCATATTCCGGCAAAATAGCAATCAGCGCCAAAATAGCGACCGCCAGCGATTTGGACATATCAATTTCCGCCGCCTCGGCCGCCCACGACAAAATAAACGCGCCGCCGAAGATCGCGATTCCGAACAGGAGCGCCCCAAGCTGCGGCATAATCTCGGCATGGGTAAATCCGATCACCAACCCGGGCAGGGTCGCGGCGAACGCGATTATCAGGATTACCCAGAGGTAGGGGTCTATATCATAGTGATGGCGATGTTCAGTCGTCATAGTGCCTTTCAGGTTCTGTCGTGTGTGGAGGAACGGTTTATCCGCGAATGACCATATTCACGATATCTTTGCGAAGGATTACACCGACCAGTGTGCCGTCTTCGGTGACAAACACCCGCCGGACATCCTTGAAAATCATCATCGCTGCAACGTCGACAATCCGTGTTTCGGGGGTGGTCACTTCGTAATTCGTTCGATAGAACTGTTCCACTTTGATCTGATCTTCGTGTTTGAGCAACTCCTCGAACGGCTCGACATCGATCTGATACCCGGGATTAGCCATCAGCGTTTCATAATCCGGAATGGCGACTTTGATCAGGTCGCGGTCGTTGATAATCCCGACAAGCTTTCCGTCGCTGTCGACCACTGCCAGCGCCGATAGGCGATGGCGAAACATTTCGTTGGCGACACTCTTGAGCGTGTCGTCGAGCCGAACCGACGCCACATAGTGCCGCATAACATCGCGGACCATCAATTCTTTGTCGACAGTCACATTGGCGTCCGAAATCATCCGCACAATATCGGCGGGTCTCGCGGCCGATAGTATCCGTTGCAGCGTTCCGGGCTGTCTCCCCCACCGGGCCAGACCGGAGAGTGTTTGCAGATAGAGTTTGGCAATCGTCGACGGTGTCAGCAGCAGGCAGACCACCTGCACGGGGATATTGTCGGGCGTCTTTTCGGCAAAGCCGTTTTTGGATACACCGATGAGGATATACATTTCGTTGACGGCGTCGGTGCGGGCGTGCGGAAACGCAAACCCGTGACCGTACGACGTATTCTCGACTTCTTCCCGTTCGCGCACCGACCGCAGTATGGCGTCGTAGTCGAGCTTAACACCCTCGGCTTTGATCATGCCGAGCAGTTCGCGCACGGCCTCGTCTTTGGTGGTCGCCATCAATTCAACATTGATCCGGCGTTCAAGCAAGAGGTTGGCCAGCTTCATGAGTTGGCCCCCGCGACAGGTTTGGTACGGTCGCTCCGTACCGGAAGGTCTTTCGGGAGCGCCACCCCGCCGGAGACAACATATGAGAGCCCCGCTTCAACAGTCATATCCAGCCAGATTACATCGTCAACCGGCACTATCACCACCGTACCGGACATCGGCGTCGGTGTCGATGGAATAAATACCGTCACCATTTCTCTGGCTGCGCCGCCGCTATTCATTGTCGTTCGCTGGGCGACAAAACCAAGCGCGTAGAGTCCCTTCCGTGGATGTTCAATCAGGACGACCTCCTTGAAACTCCCGCCGCCGGTCGAGGTCATCGCTTCAAGCAACTGCTTGCTCGCCGAATAGATCGGCCGGATCACCGGCATCTTTTCCATGATACCGTCCCAGATGTCGACCAACTGCGACCCCAGCAAATTGCGGGTGATGATGCCAACCGCAAAGACAAGCAGAATGGTCGCGATAATCCCTAGCCCGGGAATATTGATGCCAAAGAAATGTTCGATGAGCGGCTGGAGGATGCTGTCGACCGCGTTAAACAGCAGACGCAGCACGAGGTAGGTGAGAATTATCGGAACGACAACAAGTACTCCGCTTAAGAAGTACTTTTTGATATGACTCCAGACGCCGCCGGAATGTGACATATGTGTCCGCTCTATCCTCTCGCTGCGCAGAGAGTATACGACAGACGCTCGGGGGCTGTCAAACTGAACCGGAAGGGCTTACCGAGGGATAAAACCGTAGGAAATCGGGATATTGCGGGCGAACTGGATCACCGAATCCGGGAAGAGTCCGAAGAGGACAACCCCGACCAGCGACACCGTGATGACTACCGTCATCGGAACCGACAAGCTCAACTTATAGGCCGCCGGTTGGGCGGCGAAGTACATCTGCTTGATGACGTTGGCGTAGTAATACAGCGCAACCACCGACGTAATCAATCCGACCCCGATCAGCCAGTAAATCCAGTGATAATCCGGCGCAACGCCGGCCAGATTAATCGCGGCGGCGAAGACATAGTACTTGGACATGAATCCGGCCAGCGGCGGAATACCGATCAGCGACAAGAGAAATACTGTCAGCGCGGCGGCCGAAAACGGCGAAGTGCGCGACAATCCCGCATAGTCAGAAATCTCACACGAGCCGGTCTGATTCTCGACCAATGCGACGACCGCAAAGACACCCATATTGGCAAACATGTATGCGAACATGTAATAGGCGACTGAACTGAGACCGTACTCATTCAGCGCGATCATGCCGACCATGATATACCCCGCTTGGGCAATCGACGAATAGGCCAGCATTCGCTTGAAGTTGGTCTGCCGTACCGCCAGCACATTTCCGATAATCATCGCCGCGCCGGCCAGAAACGCGGTCAATTGTCCCCAATCGTTTGGGCGCATGATCGGTTCGAAAAACGCCGACAGCCCGTAGATCATGATCTTGGCAAATGCCACCAAACCGGCAGCTTTGGAACCGACGGAAAGAAACGCCGCAACCGGTGTCGGCGCGCCCTGATAGACATCGGGCGCCCACTGATGGAACGGCGGCAGAGCGAGCTTGAAACCGAGTCCGGCCAGAATGGTGAGTGTCGACATTACTAAAATCAGGCCGATCGATTCGAACTTGAGCTGGGTGATAGCGATATTGACTTTCATCTGGAGCAAATCGGTCGTGCCGGAGAGGCCAAACAAGAACGACAATCCATAGAGAAGCAGGGCTGATGAAAACGCTCCGACGATCAAATATTTGATGCCCGCTTCGACCGACAACTTGTCATCTTTGAAAAAGGCCGCCAGAACAAACAGCGGTATCGTTGTCAGTTCCAACCCGATATAGAGCGAAATCATTTCGTTTGAGGCCGACAGGAACATCATGCCCACTGTCGACAACAGCACTAAGCCGAAAAATTCGCCGCGATGATTTTGAATTTTGTCCTTGAGATATCCGAACGAACTGCCAATCGCCAAAAACGCGGCCCCCAAAAAGATCATTTTGAAGAAAAGCGCCATCGGATCGACCTGGAACATCGTCCCGGCCGCTTTGCCGTAACCGTAGGAACCCACGTTAAACAAAATCAGCGTCAATACACCGGTCAACACTGGACCGGCCATCGCCAGCCATCCGATTGTCGTCGCCGACTTGCGCTTGGTGACCACATCCCAGGTGAACACCAGACAGGCCCAGAGCAACAGGAATATTTCCGGGGCCATGAGCGTCAGATTGAATGTCGGCGCGGCGTTGTTCATTTGATTACCGTTGCATCAAGACAATCAGGTTTGAAAGCGTGGCGTTCATCAGATCGGCCAGCGGTTTAGGATAGATGCCGATCCAGAGCGAGAGCGCGACCAGCGGCACGACCGTCACCAGTTCGCGGGCGTTGATATCGGTCAACTTGCCCCAGCGACCCAGATCGAAATCGCCCAGGAACACGCGCTGTACCATTCTCAATATGTACGCCGCACCCAGCACTACACCAAGGACGGCAATTCCCACCAGCACCTGATTGAGTACCGAGAACGATCCCAAAAAGACCATTACTTCAGACACGAATCCCGAAATCCCCGGCAGACCGAGCGATCCGAATGCGAAGAACGACATCAGAGCCGAATAGACCGGCAGTTTGGTTCCCAGTCCACCAAACGCGGCGATTTCGCGAGTGTGCGCGCGGTCATACAGTACGCCGACTAACAGGAAGAGTCCGCCGGTCAGAAGGCCGTGGGAGATCATCTGGAACATGCACCCTGCTATCGCCTGCTGAGAATTGAACGCCGCCAGCGCGAGCATACAGTATCCCATGTGCGACACCGACGAATACGCCACGAGCTTCTTCAAATCTTTTTGCGCCATCGACACTAACGCACCGTAAATGATCGCGATCACACCCAGCAGCGCAATCCAGAATGACAGATCATGCAGGGCTACCGGGAACATCGGCCAGCTGATGCGAAGCATACCGTACGTTCCCATTTTCAGAAGTACGCCGGCAAGAATCACCGAAACGGCCGTCGGCGCCTCCACGTGAGCATCGGGCAGCCAGGTATGGAACGGCCAGACCGGCACTTTGATAGCGAAGGCGATAAAGAAGAAGACAAAGCAGGTCATCTGCAGAGCGTATGGGAGTGTCGAGCCGCTTTGGATCAGCGTCACGATGTTCAGCGTGTGCGGGGTCGACGTAAAGTAAAGAATCAGAATCGCGACCAGCATGAAGATCGACCCGAAGAGCGTGTAGAGGAAAAACTTGATCGCCGCATACTCTTTGCGCGGGCCGCCCCAGACGCCGATCAGGAAATACATCGGAACCAGCATGATCTCCCAGAAGACATAGAAAAGGAAGAAATCAAGCGCGACGAACACTCCCATCATTCCCGCCTCCAGAAGCAGGAAAAACGCGAAGTATTCTTTGACCCGATTTTCAATTCCGAACGATGCCAAGAGTGACAGCGTGCTGAGTAATCCCGTCAGCGCCAAGAGAGGTATCGAAATACCGTCGGCTCCGAGGTAGTATTGCACATTAAGCGACGGAATCCACTCAAGCGGACCTTCAACATAGGCCATCGCCGCCGAGCTGGCGTGATTTACAAAAAAGTCCCACAACAGCCAGAACGAAATCAGCATCGGCGGAATACTGATACCCAGCGCGGTCCACCTGATTGTTTTTTTCGCCTCGCTCGGCAGGCACATGACAATTCCCATGCCGATCAGCGGAACGTATATGAGTAAACTAAGCGGGCCCATAGTTCTTATCTATCCTCCACAGGCACAGACTTTTCTTCAGATTCCATAGACGCCGCACGCGACGGCTCCCGCACCATCCGGCGCGAGACAATACCAAGCAGGATCAGCGCGACTACAAACATCGCCGCCACCAATCCCGGCGCGCCGATATTCGAAAACAACTCGTACTTGAAAATTCCCAGCGTGATCAATACGCCGACAATGCACAGCGCGTAAAACTGCACCGCGCCGGTTTGCGCAAAGCGCAGGACAGCGGCAAATTGGCGCACCAGCCAACCGGCGCCATTAACAGCGCCATCGACGATATGCACGTCGAACCACTGTTTGATATCCGACCAGACGACCGTCAGCCAGCCGGCACCGTTGACGGCTCCGTCGACTAACTTTGCGTCGAAATTCCACAGGAACGAACCCAGGGCCAGCACCGGACGCACAATGATGAAATCATACAGTTCGTCGAAATAGTATTTGTTCCATAACAGGGTGTGAAGCGGCTTGAATCGCGCTTCCAAAGCGTCGGCGGAAATCGATTTCTTGTAATAGATGATGTACGCGAGACCTATTCCACACACCGACACGATGGTCGAAATAATCATCAACAGGTATTCCGGCTCGGCGTGGTGGGGCTCGCCGTGGTAGACAAACGACGAGAATCCATGCTCCAGCCAGGGCATCGCTACCCAGCCGGATCCGACCGAAAGCACCGCAAGAAACAAAAGCGGCGAGGTCATTACCCCCGGTGATTCGTGGGCATGATCATACCGATGCTGATTGCGCGGGGCGCCGAAAAATGTCAGGAAACAGAGCCGCCACATATAGAAAGCGGTCATGAAGGCAATTGTCAGCGTGAGCACAAAGAAAACCGGGTGATGGAATGTCGTCGCGACGATTTCGTCTTTCGACCAGAAACCCGAGAGCGGGAAAATTCCGGCTATTGCCAGCGAAGCAATCATAAAGGTAATGGCCGTCTTCGGCTGTTTGGTGCGCAAGCCGCCCATTTCCTGAATATCATTCGTATGCACCGCGTGAATTACCGAGCCAGCGCCCAAGAACAACAATCCCTTGAAAAAGGCGTGGGTCATCAGGTGCAACGTGCCCGCGACATATCCGGCCGAATGCCCGCCGTTGGCCGTGTCGTAACCATACAACCCAAGCGCCATGATCATATAGCCAAGTTGACTGACCGTCGAGTAGGCCAGAATTCGTTTGATATCGTTTTGTACCAAGCCGATCGAAGCCGCGATAAACGACGTAATCACGCCAATTGTCGCGACCACCATTGAGGCATCGGCTGAAGTCACATACAGCGGCATCGAACGCGCGACCAGATACACTCCCGCCGCAACCATCGTGGCGGCATGGATGAGCGCCGAGACTGGTGTCGGGCCTTCCATCGCATCAGGCAGCCAGACATGAAGGGGAAATTGAGCCGATTTGCCGACTGCACCGCAGAAAACAAAAATCGCCGCGGCGGTCAGAACGCCGGCGGGGACAGTGCCCGAAGCTGCTTTCTCAAATACGCCGTGATAATTGAACGTCCCGCAATAGGCGGCAATGAGCATAAGTCCGACGATGAAGCCAAGGTCGCCGACACGGGTCGTGATGAACGCTTTCTTGCCGGCATCGGCCGCCGATTTCTTCTCAAACCAGAATCCGATCAACAGGTACGAAGTCAATCCGACCAGTTCCCAGAAGATGAAGATCATGAAGAAATTGTTCGCCAACACCAGTCCCAGCATCGAGAACAAGAAGAGCGATAGGTAGGCATAGAAACGCGTAAAGCGCGGATCGTCCTTCATATACCCAAGCGAGTAAATCTGCACGCACGACCCGACTGTTGTGACCACCACCAGCATCACCGAAGTCAGGGCGTCGATCAATATGCCGAGTTCGAGATTGAAGGTCTTAAATGGTGTCAGAAGAACAAACGTTTCGTACGGTTCACCGTGGCGCCCGAGCATCTGGAACAAGATCACGACCGCGATGACCCAGTCGATCAGGATCATCGAGATTGAAAAGCCCGACGACACCTTCTCGTTCTTGCCGATGAAGAAAATGATCATCGCGAACGACAGAAGCGGCAAGAACGGAATTATCCAGGCATATTCTATCATAAGCCGCCTACCATTTCATCACCGAGTAGTTGTCGGTGTCGATGCCGCGCCAGTTGCGGTACACCAGAAGCACTATCGCCAATCCAATCGTGGCTTCGGCGGCGGCGACTACCACGATGAAAATCGCGAAGATCTGCCCGGTCAGCACCGCGCCTTTGATAAACTTGCTGAATACCACCAGATTGATATTGGCGGCGTTGAACATCAGTTCAAGCGACATCAGGATACCGATCGTGTTACGCCGTGTGATAACGCCGAACAGCCCGATGGCAAAGAGCGCCGCCGCGAGAATCAGATACTGGAACATCAGCTCTTCTCCTCCCGCGCCAGCATGATCGCGCCGATCAAGGCGGCGACCAGCAATATCGACACCACTTCGAACGGCACCATATAGTCCGACATCAATAGCCGCCCGATTTCGAATGTATTGTTTTCCGGAAGCGGCGTTTCAGCGAAATTCCAGACATTGGTCGAATCAATACTGAACCAAGCGAAGACAAAGAAAACGATGGCGGCCACGGCTGCCACCGCAACTTGCTGATTGGTCTGCCTGATCTTTTGTGTTCCCAGGCGCGAGGTTAACATAATCGCGAAGATCATCAGGATTGACACTGCGCCGACATAGATCAAAATCTGAGCCGCCGCCAAAAACTCGGCGTGCAGCAGGATGAAAATCCCGGCCACACCCGAGAGGCAGACAATAAGCGCCAGCGCACAGTGGAAAATATTCTTCAAACTGACCACCATCATGCCTGACGCGACAATCATGATCGCCAAAATGGTAAAGACAACATCACTTCCGGTCATCTTCTACCTCACACACTCCCCGCCTCGGCATCACTGCCGGTCGGCTTCGATTCACCTGATGGCGCCTGCTCTGCTACAACAGTTGCACTGCCCGCAACCGGTGCTACTGGCGCTGCCAGTTTGGCGGCCGGAGCGACTTTCTTCTTTCTAGTGTCGACATAGTCAACATCGCGCCCCATCGCCTGCAATTTCGCCATATCCCAAACCAGATTTTCTTTGGTCAGATCTGAAAACTCATACTTCGGCGCCATCTTGATGGCGCAGAAATTACATGCCTCTTCGCATAGTCCGCAGAAACAACAAAGACCGTGATCGACCACAAATCCCTTGAGTTGTCGCTTCTTATTCTCATCTCGCGGGGCATCGATAATAATCGCGCCGGTCGGACAGGCCTTGGCGCAGAGCATGCAAGCGGTGCAATTGAGATCGCCGCTTTCTTTGTCGGAAAGCAAAATGACAATACCGCGCGACCGCGCCGGCATTTCCATCTTCTGCTCGGGGTACTGCAGCGTAATGGCATGTTTCCCGAGATGCTTACTGGTGATCTGCATCCCGACAAAGAGATTCCTGATGTCTCTTAGGATTCCCATCGGCTTACCAGTACCATCCCAGATATTTGAATACACCCGCCACGATCAGATTTGCAAACGTGAGCGGCACCAAAAATTTCCAGGCAAATTCCATAAGTTGATCAACGCGCAAGCGCGGCATGGTCCACCTGATCACCATGAGCAGCAGAATCACAACCAGTGTCTTGCCCATGAACCAGATCCATGACGGCAGCCACGGTCCGTTGCCCCCTCCCAAAAAGAGCGTGGTGGCAATCGCCGACACCGTGAACATATTGACAAATTCAGCCAGGAAGAACATCGCGAACTTCATCCCCGAGTACTCGACATTATATCCCGCCACCAGTTCCTGCTCGGCTTCGGG